>CAMZLN010000061.1 GCA_947311465.1 uncultured Saprospiraceae bacterium | reverse complement strand
TGTCCATTACTATTACTCCATTCATTATTTTTCAATAAATAGCTTTTGTATTCTGACTCTCCTTTTGGTAAGATTGTAATAATATAATCATCTTCAAATAATACGTTTGAATTCAAAACCAAGCTAATTATTGAAAAATAATGAATGGAGTAATAGTAATGGACAGGAATATTCTATGGCGATAAATTTTAATAAATTTAAACCATCCATAATCAATAGTATTCCTGTTTCTAAGGCTGGCAAGTATCTCTCACGTGTCGAATTGATTGATTCATTAGATGGAGTTACATTACTTGATTATTTTACGACTCAAGAATTACAAAGTGGAGATGAATTACAGTTTATTACAATGCCTAATTCTAAAATTGAGAAAATCCGATTTTATATTTTAACATCTACTCCTGATGCGGATTATGTTTATCAGAAAGTATTAACAGATTTCCCTGAATCGATTGACTTTTTCGAACCTGAGATGGAATTGAATGCAACAAATGAGCAATTTGATTTTAACGTTTCTAATACAAATAATTTTAGTCATATTGAATATAAGGGGGGAAGGTTAAATCTATCTAGCTGGAAGATTTATCAAAAGGAATCTAGTGGTACTTATTCTTTGCCAAATTTCCCGGAAGATTTATTAGATAAGTATAAAAACTTAGAAAATATTACTGATCCTAAAATAGTGAAATTGCATGGCTATAAGATTGATGGAGTTCGACATTTTGATAATGAAAATTTTAATTACCCAAATTGTGTTGATTTTACAAGGAAAACGATAACGGTTGAGTTGTAGGTAGGGATTGTAACCATCTAGCTAAATTTTCGTTATTGTGTCTCTTGATTTTAAGCTTTTCTAAGTTATAAACTTCCTGCGATATTCAATAGCTTTTTATTAAAAAGATAATTTTGTCCTTTTTTTTTGATTTTATGCAAACCTTTGCATAAATTGATTTATATTTGTTTTCTAACAAGTAAATCTGCCAAATATGAAATCAAGAGATAGAGTTTTGAAAGCATTAAATGGGGAAGAAACAGATCGCCCCCCAATATTTGTTACGCTTACACCAGAAGCTGCTCAGAAAATGTCGGCACATTTAAATGTGCCTTATGAAGAGCCTTATGATTCATTGTTGTCAACAAGAATGTCCCACATGGATTTGTTGACTAAACTTGGAAATGACTGTGTTGGAATCGCAGCTACTGCTCCTAAAAATAGCCCTACTGTCTTAATCAATGAAGAAAAAAAAGTATATCAGAATGAATGGGGGATGCAATTTGTGAATGTAGGATTGTATAATGAATTCTATAAATATCCTTTGGCTCACGCTACTTCTGTCGAAGATATTGAAAATTACCCTTGGCCAGATCCAATGGCGGAAGGTCGTTTTGATGCAGCAGCGGAATTGATTGCTAAGTATAAAGATGAATATGCTATTGTTGCCGATTTAGAAACTTCCTTTTTTGAAACAAGTTGGTATCTCATGGGGATGGAAAAATTACTCATGGATATGGCTATGGAAGAAGATCATGTGTTTGCTCTTTTTGATAAGGTCATGCAAATCAATACTGAAATCGGTAAGAAACTCATAGAGATGGGGGCTGATATTATTTGGGCCGGGGATGATTTTGGAACACAAAGGGGAATGATGATTTCTCCTGATATGTGGCGTGAAGTCTTTAAACCTAGAATCAAATGGATGTTTTCCGAATTTCGGAAAGTAAATCCCGATATCAAAATTGCTTGGCATAGCTGTGGTTCTATTATTCCTATTATTGAAGATTTTGCTGAAATTGGCTTGGATATTTTGAATCCAATTCAGCCACAAGCAGAAGGAATGGATCCTGATTATTTAAAAGATAATTATGGAAAAGAATTGTCCTTTTTTGGGGGGATTGATATTCAAAATTTAATGCCATTTGGTACTCCTGAAGAAATTAAGGCAGATGTGAAACGTCGAATGAAGATTCTAGGTAAAGGTGGGGGATATATTGTTGCTCCTGCGCATAATCTTCAGGATGATACACCTGTTGAAAATATTATGGCTTTTTATGAAGCAGTATTTGAATATGGGGAAGAAAAAAAGTCTTCCCAAGTTTAAATTTCTGATTGTCAAATTCAAAACAAATAAATTATGATAGATTATGCTGAGTTAAATCAATTTTTATACGAAGGAAAAGCGAAAAAAGTCGTGGAAATTGTGCAACAGGCTCTTGATGACGGGATTCCTGTTTCTGAAGTGCTTTCTGAAGGTCTAATCGCTGGAATGGCGGTTTTAGGTGAAGATTTTAAACACAACATATTGTATGTACCTGAAGTGCTAATTGCTGCTCGTGCTATGAAATCTGGTTTGAATGCTCTCAAACCTTACCTTTCTGAAGAAGATAAAAAGGATAAAAAAGGGGTAATTGTAATTGGAACGGTAAAAGGTGATTTGCATGATATTGGAAAAAATCTAGTGAGTATGATGTCCGAAGGGGCTGGATATGAAGTGTATGATTTGGGGGTGGACCAATCTTTTGAACAATATTACGAAGCGGCAGTTAAATATAAAGCCGATATTATTGGAATGAGTGCATTATTGACAACAACAATGCCTTATATGAAAACAGTCATTGATAAATTTAAAGAAAGTGACCTTCCTAATATGAAATTTGTAGTGGGTGGAGCACCTATTAATAAAGAATTTGCGGATGAAATTGGTGCGGATGGGTACGGTGCAGATGCGGCTTCTACGGTTGAAGTGTTGAATAGATTAATGGCAGCAGTTTAGGTAATTACAATTAGGTTGATTATAAAATGAGCTTTTATCTAATTAGCAAAATTAACAATTAACAACTAATAATTAACAATTAAAAAGTGTCTTTACGAGAAGCGTTTCAGTCATCAGGTTTTAAAATTGGGGTCGAGTTGGTGTCAACTCGAGGAACAATGAGTGATACCAAGGCAATAAATGTTCGCAATTTCTCTACAGAATTAATCGAAAGACCAGAAGTGGATTGGATTTCTATAACAGATAATGCAGGTGGACATCCTTCCATAGCTGCATCAGCTTTGGGACGACCTATTTTGTTTGCGAATAAAGAAGTCATTATCCATATTACATGTAAAGATGCCAATCGAAATGGTTTGGAAAGTAAGGCTTGGGAATTATCAAGTGAAGGATTTTCTAATATTTTAGCAATTACAGGTGACTATCCTGGTTCTGGTATGTCTGGAATTCCTAAATCTGTTTTTGATATAGATTCTGTTGGATTATTGCATCTTTTGACGAAGATGAATCATGGTATTGAAATTGGTAAAAAGAAAAAAAGGCAATTATTAAGTACGGATTTTTATTTGGGTACTGTGGTCTCAAATTTTAAGAAACATGAAAATGAATTGATTCCTCAATACCTAAAATTATTAAAAAAGCTAGAAACGGGTGCCGAATATGTAATCAATCAAGTGGGTTATGATGCGGGTAAAATAAGTGAATTACCAGCCTTTATGAATCATCATCAATTGAGTCATATCCCTTTGATTGGAAATGTGTATGTACTCTCCAAATTTTCAGCTTCTCTTTTTAATAAAAATCGAATTCCTGGAGTCATTTTAACGGATGCTCTGCATCGAGAAATTTTCAAATATACAGAGAGTGATGATAAAGGAAAAGCTTTTTTTCAAGAGTTGGCTGCTAAAATGTTGGCAATTTATAAGGGGTTGGGATATAAAGGTGGATATATTGGTGGAATTCATAAAATTGAGGATTATCATAAAATAATGGATACTTTCCATTCCTATGGAGAGCAGGATTGGAAATTATTTGCCAAAGAATTGCAATATGCTCAAAATGATGAATTTTTTTATTTTGAAATGAATCAAGATACAGGTTTGGTTAATCCTGAAAAAATTAATCCAATTTTGAAATCAAATGGAACGAAAACGAGAAATGTTAATTTGAATTATCAAATTTCTAAGCGTTTTCATAATATAATGTTTACTGAAGGAAAAGGATTTTATAATATTGGTAAAAGACTTTGTTCAAAATCAAAAAATAAAAGTCATGCTCCTAATTGGTTATTTGGTCTCGAAAAAATAGGTAAAAGAATACTTTTTGATTGTCAAGATTGTGGAGATTGTTCGCTAGCAGAAATTGAATATTTATGTCCAGAATCTCAATGTGCCAAAAATCAAAGAAATGGACCCTGTGGTGGAACATCCGATGGACAATGTGAAGTCAAAGACCTAGAATGTATTTGGGCACGAGCATACGATCGAGCAAAATATGAAGGAAATGCAGAAAATTTATTAGAACATAGTCCCGTACTCCAAAATCACGCCCTCGAACATACAAGTAGTTGGGCGAATTTTTGGTGTGGAATAGGACACAAAAAAGAAAAATAAAAGGAAGAAAAATAGAGACAAAGGTTCAAAGAATAAATTTGTATAAAAAGGACTCAAGGAGTCAACCTTACATTAGCTATGGGTTTCAACCCATAGAAAAAATATAAATTATGAATAAAATAGGAGTAATAGGAGATTTAATCAACAGTGCCTACGGACGAGCACGACGCGCATGGGCAGCAAAAGACCTTGAAGGATATCAAAAATTGGCGATGTCCCAAACCCAACAAGGTTCAGATTTCATAGATGTAAATATTGATAGTACCACAAGAGTCAGTGTCAAAAAAGAAGAAATGTTGGCATTTTTACCTGATTTGATACCGGCATTACAAGAAGCTGCCACAACGCCGTTATGTTTTGATAATCCGTCTTTTGATTTTCACAAAGTGGCAATGGAAGCCTACGATTTTCATAAATCAGCACCCCCAATTATCAATTCAATAGCCGCATCAAGAGAACAATTGGATGATTTTATGGGATTGATCAAACAATACAATGCTTCAGTTATCGTAATTGCTTCTGAAAAATTGATGAAAGATGGAAGTGCACCATGCGAAACCGCAGAAGACGTCTATGAAACTGCAAAACAGTTTGTAGATATGTTAAGAACGAAAGCGAATACCAAAAATAATCAAATTTTCATTGATCCGGGATTGCCACCAGTAGGTGCAGATACGCAAGGTTTGGTCAATATGGGTTTAGATGCAATAAAATTGATGAGAGCTGATAAAGATTTAGAAGGAATCCATATTTCAGTAGGTTTATCCAACTTTGCGTGGGGAATTCCAAAGCAACTTCGTGCAACTATGGAAAGAGCCTATCTTGCAGTAGCAGGAGAATTGGGTTTAGATTTTTCAATCTCAAATCCTGATCATAATCCTACACCATTGTCATTAGATGATTCGTATGTTACTGGACTGAAGGATGCATTGCAACAAGGACGACCAATGGATGGAGAAGCGATGAGCGAAGCAGGATTCCGACAGGCTTCGGCTATTTTGGCATTAGTGACGGCGGATGATGACGATGATGATGATTGGTAGTTAGTGAAAAAGTTATGAAGTTAGAAAAAGTGAAAAAGTTATGAAGTTAGAAAAAGTGAAAAAGTTATGAAGTGAAATAAGACTCAAAAGCACGCAGTGACTTATATGTTTGAAGCTGAAGTTGAAAAGTTATGAAGTAATTTTGAAGCTAGAGTTCACAAAGAACCCAAAGGGTTCACCAAACGTAGCTATGGGTTTTAACCCATAAATCATATAATTAACCATGGGTGAAAACCCATTACAATGAAAATAGACAAAAAATATATAAAAATCCAAATCAACCAAACCATTTTCGAAGCAGCGGAAAAGGAAGGAATCATAATCCCATCTTCCTGCAAAAAGCAAGGAAAATGCAAAGAATGCCTAGTGGAAATCAAAACAGGAATGGAAAACCTGAATCCAAAAACACAAGAAGAAAGTCATTTAATGGGCACATTTAGATTGGCATGTCAAGCAAAAATAGAGAAAGAAGGAAAAATTGAATGTCAAACTTTAAAAAGAAGTGAAATTT
The DNA here is from genome assembly GCA_947311465.1 of uncultured Saprospiraceae bacterium. Lineage (GTDB taxonomy): Bacteria > Bacteroidota > Bacteroidia > Chitinophagales > Saprospiraceae > CAMZLN01. Next base: position 6,463 of record CAMZLN010000061.1, on the reverse strand, counting down.
CAATAGAAGAAGATTCAAGTCTTGCAAAAACTGACTATGAATTTGATCCAGCAGTAACAACAAATGGAAAAAAAGTTTTTATAGATCATCAAGAAATAGATAAATATCAAGGTACTTTACTTGGATTAGCAATTGATATAGGAACGACAACGGTTGTTTTAAAATTAGTTGATTTAGAAAATGCGAAAATTCTAAAAACATCATCATTTGAAAATCCACAGCGATATGCAGGGACAAATGTTATGTCAAGAATTGAATATGATACTCTATTTGGTAAAAAGGAATTGAAACGAATATTAAATGCTCATTTGGCGAAAGCCATTCTATCTTTGACTGAGAAGCCCGAATTTATATATGAAGTAGTTATTGGTGGAAATACAACAATGAGAGATTTGTTCTTTGGGTTAGATGTCGCTTCCATTGGGCAAACACCCTATTTGTCGATTACAGAACTAAATCAAAATAAAGGAATATCTCAGTCAACCGCAATTGTGTCAATAGGAAAAAAAATGCACTTACCTATTTGTTCTAAAGCACGTGTATATGGCCTCCCATTGATAGGAAGTCATGTAGGGGCAGATACAACTGCAACTTTGATGGCCATTGATTTTGATAGGGAAAATGAACATGTATTGATAATGGATATTGGTACAAATACAGAAATTGTAATCGGAAACAAAAATAATTCCTTTGCTGCTTCTAGTCCGTCAGGACCTGCATTCGAAGGTGGTGGAATTACTTTTGGTATGCCTGCTTTACAAGGTGCTATTGAGAAAATAAAGATTACCAATGATGATATTGAAATCAATATTGTTGGAAATGGGAAAGCGGTGGGAATTTGTGGTTCAGGACTGATAGATGCTTTAGGCGAACTGAAAAGAACTGAGAAAATCAATGAAGTAGGTCGATTTGAAGACGATGATTTATTCGTGATTGAAAAAGAATCTAATATCTATATTACTGAGAATGACATCAACCTATTGGCTCAAACCAAGGGAGCAAATGCCGCTGCATTGAATATATTGGTGAAAGAACTCGGTATTGAATTTGATGATATTCAAAAATTCTATCTCGCTGGTGGATTTGGAAAACATATTGATTTGGAAGCATCTATACGAATTGGATTATTACCGGATATAGATAGAAGTAAATTTATACAAATTGGAAATGCGGCTATGGAAGGACTGGTTAGAGCATTATTTTCAAAATCAAAGCGAGACTATTATGAAAAATTTATAAAAACAATTAAAACAGTAAACTTGGAGTCTGATCCAGATTTTTTTGACCATTTTGTCAATGGATGTCAATTTATTCCTATTTGCTAATGAGTTATGGAGTTAAAAAGTTATTGAAGCTATGGAGTTAGGAAGTTGACCGCCAGAAGGCAGGTCCACCCAAAATTAGCTATGGATTTTAATCCATAGAAAAGAAATTACATTATGAGACCAAATTATGAAATCAGTTATAAAAAATCATAAATAATTATGGAAATTATATTTCAATCCATAAACGTCACCAACGAAGCCTTTTTCAAAAGATTAGGTTATCCCACGGATTACGATCCGCCCGAACATGTAGAAGAACTCATGGATTGGGCAAAAGATTGGTTTGCAGAAAATGGAAATCCTTGGATGAATGTATTCGAAGTAAAAGTCGATGTCCATAAAGAGAATCTTATCTTTGATAAAGTAATCATCGATTCCCCAAAACTATGGAAGAGATATCAAAAACACAATGTAAAAAATGCCGTAATCATTGTAATCACAGCAGGGGATAAAGTTGATCAAAAAGTAAAAGAACTTTGGGAAGATGATATTTCCGACCAATCCTTTTTTCTAGAATCCTATGCTGCTGCATATGTCGAAACATGGGTGGCTAATACGTCTGCTATAATCAAAAAATGGGCAGTAAAAAAAGGTTTAAATGCTCTTTCAAGATTTAGCCCAGGATATCCAGGTTGGGATTTGACGGACCAACATAATTTAATGCAAGTGATAGTGAACCAAAATATGAATATCCCTATTCATGTCATGGAGTCTAGTTTATTAGTCCCTAAAAAAAGTCAATTATCTGTAATGGGGATTTATCAAGGAGAAGAAGTAATGGAAGTTGATTCAGAGTGTAAAGGTTGTTCTTTATTGGATTGTGCTTGTATGAAAAATAAAAAATTATAGTAAAATAAAAAGCGAAGGTGTTATCTTTGAAAAAAGTAATTCTTGATTTTGGAATATTTAAAAATAACGATTATGAAAATTAAAATTGGAGCTGAAGATTCAACAGCAGATGCTAAATTGGCAGCAGATTACCCTGATAATTCAGGTGTTGGTGTACACTATATGGATCAATATCTTAAAAAATTAAATTTTAAATCTGATGATTTTGAAGTGAAAGTTCGAAGACGTGGTTTGAAAGTCTCTTTGAAAATTAATGGGAATGTTGGGTCAGGATTAATGAGAAGATTGACTGTGAGCGAAGATCCTAAAGTGATGTTACAAGCAGCTTTGAAGGAAGCAGCAAAAGGGGCTGGTTATAATTACGAATTGGTGGATGGAGAATTTTGGTTGGAAGCGATTTAACAGGTGCTTGAATAATGTAACCATAATTTCCAATATTCGTTAACGCTTACATGCAATCACCTAAACTATCCATCATTCTCCCAGTTTTCAACGAAGCTCCCAACTTGGTCAAAATGCACCAAGAATTGATGGTTACGCTTGAAAAATTGGATACGTCTTTCGAAATTATTTTCGTTGACGATGGTAGTAGTGATGGTTCTTTTGATATTGTTAAACAACTTAATCAAGAAAATAATAGGGTAGGGGGCATTTCTTTTTCAAGGAATTTTGGACATCAAATAGCAATCATGGCGGGTTTGGAAAAAGCAAAGGGTGAAATTGTAATCACGATGGATGCTGATTTGCAACATCCACCTGATATTATTCCCAAATTGATTGCAAAACATTATGAAGGATATGATATCGTCAATACAAGACGAATCGACGATGAAAGCATCTCTTTTTTTAAAAAAATAACCGCAAAATATTTTTATAAATTGATTAATGTGCTTTCCGATATCCAAATAGAAGCTGCCGCAGCAGATTTTAGATTGATGAATCGAAAAGCAGTCAATGCATTTTTAAATATTCCAGAAAGAGATCGTTTTACAAGGGGATTGGTGAGTTGGATGGGGTTTAATCAAGCGATAATCCCTTATCAAGCTCGAAAAAGATTTGCCGGAACAACAAAATATAGCTTCTCAAAAATGTTAAGATTTGCAATGGATGGAATTATCTCTTTTTCTGTTAGACCTTTAAAATTATCGTTCTTTGTAGGAACAATCGCAATTATTTTCTCATTTTTGTATGCAATATATGCAATCTTCAAGTACTTTTGGGGTGAAACAGAACCTGGTTGGGCTTCTTTATTGATTTCTGTCCTATTTTTAGGAGGTATGATTTTGATGAGCCTTGGTGTTATTGGTGAATACATCGCTAGAATATTCAATGAAGTAAAAGCAAGACCATTGTATTTTGTGAAAGATGAAGTTAAAAGTGATCAGTTATAAAGTGATTAGTTATAAAGTGATCAGTTATAAAGTGATCAGTTATAAAGTTATTAGTTATAAAAATAAAGAACCCAAAGGGCCTGCCTACCTACAATGGATGGTAGGTTTACCCATATTAACTATGGGTGAAAACCCATAGACCACACAATCATGAAAAAAAAGAAAAAAAAGCAAACCAAATCCATCCTAGCAATCCTTGCCCTAGTAGCCATCGTCATGCTCCCAGTCTTGAAAACCACCTTTCTGAATTACGACGACGATATCTATATCACCGAAAATCCCCTAATCACCAATTTCGATATCAAAGGACTATTTACCTCCATTTATGAAGGGCAATATTCCCCCTTTGCAATGATGATTGGAGCAATACAGTATAAAATATTTGGAAATAATCCAGTAGGATTCAAAGCAATAAGCATACTTATTCACGTTTTAAACACCTTCTTGATATATCTATTTGTAGTTAAACTAACCCATAAAGAAAAGTGGGCAATTATTACTGCATTACTATTTGGGCTACACCCTATGCAGATTGAGTCCGTTGCCTGGGCAATTGCGTCTATGAAAATTGGTACGTATGTACTGTTCTTCCTAGGAGCAGCAATCACTTATTTAAAATATCTAGATCAAAATGATAAAAAATACCTGATTTATACTGGATTGTTATTCTTGTTGTCCGCAATGAGTAAAGAACAAGCCATTGCCTTAGTCCCCACTTTATTATTAATCGATTATTACAAAGGTCGAAATTTGAAATCTGCATCTATTTGGATGGAGAAAGTTCCCTTTTTTATAATAGGCGCTATTTTTGGATATGTGACACTTTCAGCAGCAAGCGGTGATATTAGCAAACAGATTATCTTTGATTTTACGGCTATCGAACGATTTTTATTTACACTATATACCTTTGGTGTTTATGTTATAAAAATATTGATACCTTATAAATTGTCGTTTTTTTATACCTATCCAATCCAAGGAGCAGTTCCTATTTATTTTTATATTTTGGCTATAATTCCAATTTTGGTTTTAGGTGTTTTATTCAAATCTATTAAATCAGGAAATAAATTATTGACTTTTGGAATCTTGTTTTTTATTATTAATGTGTTTTTGACGCTTTTCTCACAAATATTAGCAGTAAGAGATGTCTTGATGGCAGATCGTTATGTGTATTTGCCTTTGATGGGAGGGTTTTTGATATTCGCATTTTTTATTGATAAATATTCAGAAAAAATTCCATCATTGCAATACCTTGTCTATGGATTGGCGGGCATATTTGCTATAATGTCTTTTATGAGAATAGGAGATTTTGAAAATAGTAAAACGATCTTTGCTGATGTAATAGAAAAAGAACAATTGCAGGATAAAGAAAACCCTTTCTTGGCATTGCCTTACAACAATAGGGGCATTTACTTTAAACGAAAGAAGAAATACAAAGAAGCAGAAGCAGATTATAAAAAAGCGATTGCAGCAAATCCAAAGTACGCTAGTGGTTATCTCAATCTTGCAAATGTTTATTTTGAACAAAAACAAAGTCAATTGGCTTTGGCAAATTATAATAAATCAATCGAATTGGATAAAACCAATGAAAAAGCGTACTCTAGTCGAGCAGCTGTCTTTGGACAATTGGGCAGATTGAACGAAGCTTTCGACGATGTTTCTAAAGCATTGAAAATAGATCCAAATTATGCAGATGCACTTTTAAATAGAGCAACAATCTATGATATTCGAAAAGATTATCAAAATGCTATCAATGATTGTCAAAAATATGTAAAATTAAGACCTGGCAATAAAAATGCTCAACAACTACTCAATAGTTTATACAAAAAAATAGGAAAATAATACGTTACTTGGTGTATGGTAATTCCTAATTCTCAATTCCCAATTCCTAATTAAAAATGATAGGATATTTCTTCTTTAGATTGGCTTTAGCTTTGGTTTCTATTATTCCTTTGAGAATACTGTATTTGATTTCTGATGGAATTTATTTTCTCCTTCGTTACGTATTTAGTTATAGAAAAAAAGTAATAGAAACGAATCTTAGAAATGCTTTTCCTGATTATTCCAATGAAAAAATTGCTCAACTAATTAAAGATGTTTATCGAAATTTAACGGATATATTGGTCGAAAGTGTCAAAGGAATTACGATGTCTGTTGATGAAGTCAATAAACGATTTAAATATGTTAATCCAGAATTACCAAATGCATATTTCGAAAAGGGGCAGTCTGTTGTCTTCGTAGCAGCCCACTACACCAATTGGGAGTGGGGCTTGAAACTCGGTAGCCAGGTAAAACACTTGGTGATTGGCATTTATGGTGTTATTTCAAATAGGTATATCAATGATTATATGCTGAAAGCACGGCAGATTGATAATTTTGTTTTGGCTCCGCCAAGAGAAACTTTCAAAACAATTGACAAATATAAAAATCATCCCGCAGGTTGGTTGTTGATTGCAGACCAAAATCCTTCTAACGTCAAGGCAGCTCATTGGATCAATCTTTTCGGTATTGATACCGCATGTCATCATGGACCAGATACTATCTCACGTACGAATGATTTTCCAATGATTTTTATCGAATTTAAAAGAATTAAACGGGGATACTATGAAGCTGAATTTTCCTTAGTTCACGAAAATCCAAAAGAACTAAAGCAGGGTGAATTAACCGAATTGTATATGAAAAAAGTGGAAAAAATGGTTCAGGAAAATCCAGGAAATTGGCTTTGGTCTCATAAAAGATGGAAACATAAAAGGAACGTGCAAAATATTAAATAAGTATTTTATTCTTTTATCTTTTAAAAGTGAACCTAATATTTTTTTCTACGTAATTAATTATGTGTAGTTTATCTACCTAAAATATGGTATTTTTTTTGGAAAGTATCATTTATTAAGTAACTTTGTT
>CAMZLN010000060.1 GCA_947311465.1 uncultured Saprospiraceae bacterium | reverse complement strand
ATAAAGAGAAATAGGCTAAGTAAAAGTAGATTTTTAAGATTATTTTTTATATTTCTAGGCAGCAATGTTATTGTTTTTATTGTTATATTAGCGTATTAGTTTATATTATTAAAAAAACAATAACATTGCTGCCTAGAAATATAAAAAATAATCTTAAATGTAATTAATTGTCAATTAACACATAAAAAACATACAGGAAAAATATTAGTTATGTAAATTTTACAAAGTCAAAATGAAATTTCAGAAAAGCTATTTCGACCAATTAAAAAGAAACAAAATTCAATTCTATCAAAATTTAATTCTTAACCTTTAACTAAAAAGGTCAAAAATCAGAATATTTATAAAAAATAATTAATTATTTTTTAATTTTATTTTGGATGCTAATAAAAAGCTACATATCTTTGCATCATCAAATAATTAATAAACACTAAAAATTATAATCATGTTTAAAAGAAAATTTAAAAGAACATTCCAGGTTTCAGCAATCAATGCACCTGTGACTAAAAACATGTAATCTGAAAGTGATTACCTCCTAAATAAATTAAAAAACTATTAAAACTACATACCATGTTTAAAAGAAAATTTAAAAGAACATTCCAGGTTTCAGCAATCAATGCGCCTGTGACTAAAAATATGTAAAACCAAGCATATATAAACACAACAAACTTTAGGTTAGTTTGAAGAGTCCATTGCATTTTGTGATGGACTTTTTTTTATTTACACAAACAGGAAACAATATTATTTAAAAGAGTGCGTGACAAATGTGAGAATATCGGATAATACCGCAGCTATGCTGCTAATTTTCTGTTCATTGCCCGTTGGACGATGGAAAGTGCCGTGGCTTTACCCCTTTTCCGATTAATGGCACTATTTATTTATTTCTTAAATTCACCAAAGTCTCATGCGGTCCATCTACAATAAACATATTGATCAACCAAGCAGGAAGGCTACCTGCTGGATCTCCATAAAACTGATAGATTATTTTAGTTTTACCTCCTTTAGGAATAAAAGTCCAACTTCCAAATACTTCTTTCATACGAACATATCCAGAGACTTCGGGCTTATGATCTTTAACTAATTTCAAATCGAACTTCAAATTCCCATTTTCATCTGTAGTTTTAAAAGATTCAATGACCATATCTCTGTCAGAAACAGGCCATGGAACACCAAATATGTAGTATAGAATTCTGCTTTCACCGTTGGTTTCGAGGAGTTCTCCATGTGTTACACTATACACCCAATCAGGGTAATGTTCGACGTCTTTAATGATTGCTTCCAGTTCATCTACAGATTTTGAAGTGTAAGTTACTGCCTTAAATTCTTTCACTCTACGATGATCTAATTTACGAGTGAATATCTGGACTTCGTCTTTATCCTTGGCGAGTGACCATTGCTCTTGGGCAAAGCTACTCGTAAATTGAAAAAAAAGGATGGCAAAGAATAGGTATTTCATGGATATATTTTTTAGGATAGAATTACTTTTACTTGTAACGAAATCTGAAAAAATATGTTCTATCCAGCCAATCCGATTATTTAAAAGAGTGGTTTATTATGGTTTTCTCCAAAATTACAGCCCAATCCCTAACAGAATATTGAAAGTGTAAATTTACTACTTAACAAAAAAAATGCTCCCGTCTTACAAAACGAGAGCATTTAAGTAGATGGACACATATTTTTCCATATATCCAACTACTTAATGTTTTAGGGATTATTATATTAAGTATGCAGTGAATTTTAATATCTATAATACTCAGGCTTAAAAGGACCATTCTTTGGTACATTGATATAATCTGCCTGTTTTGTAGTCAATTCTTCCAATTCAACACCGATTTTTGCAAGGTGCAACATAGCTACCTTCTCATCTAAGTGCTTAGGAAGCATATACACTTTATTTTCATACTTGTCCGTATTGTTCCAAAGTTCCAATTGAGCCAAAGTCTGATTTGTAAAAGAGTTTGACATTACAAAAGAAGGATGACCTGTAGCACAACCCAAGTTCACCAAACGCCCTTCCGCCAAAACCAAAATTTCTTTACCATCGATATTGTACATATCTACTTGTGGTTTGATTTCCACTTTAGTATCACCGTAAGTACCATTCAACCAAGCCATATCGATTTCATTATCGAAATGTCCGATATTACAAACGATCGTCTTATCATTCATCAAACGGAAATGCTCTTCACTAATAATATTGTAATTTCCAGTTGCAGTAATAATAATATCTGCTCTAGGAACAGCATTTACCATTTTTTTAACTTCAAAACCGTCCATTGCAGCTTGCAGCGCACAAATTGGGTCGATTTCAGTTACAATTACTCTACAACCTGCACCCCGTAAAGAAGCCGCAGTTCCTTTTCCAACATCACCATATCCACCCACAACAGCTACTTTTCCAGCCATCATTACGTCTGTTGCTCTACGAATAGCATCTACAGCAGATTCTTTACAACCATATTTGTTATCAAATTTAGACTTTGTAACAGAATCATTGATATTGATAGCAGGAATAGGTAAAGTACCTTTTTCCATACGCTCATACAATCTATGTACGCCAGTAGTAGTTTCTTCACTAATACCTCTGATATCTTTGACTAAATGTGGAAAACGATCTAAAACCATATTGGTTAAATCACCTCCATCATCCAAAATCATATTCAAATATTTTCCATCTTCAAAAGCATCCAAAGTTTGCTCGATACACCAATCAAATTCTTCTTCGTTCATACCTTTCCAAGCATACACAGGCACACCTGCTGCTGCGATAGCTGCTGCTGCATGATCTTGCGTAGAGAAAATATTACAAGAAGACCAAGTCACATCAGCTCCCAATTCAACTAAAGTTTCGATTAAAACAGCAGTTTGAATCGTCATGTGTAGACAACCAGCGATACGAGCCCCTTTCAAAGGTTTGTCCGCACCATATTCTTTACGCAAAGACATAAGTCCTGGCATTTCAGCTTCTGCTAAATGAATTTCTTTTCTTCCCCAATCGGCAAGATTAATGTCTTTTACTTTGTATTTCAATTTAGATTCCGTTTTTTGCATTAAGAAAATAATTTTAGGTTCGGATAGAAATCCGATATTCTCAAGAAGAGAAGTAGGTTTAAAAATAAAATTTGCGAGTGCAAAGGTAATGGTTTAGGCTATCAAATTCAATACATCAATACAAAACATTCAAATATGCATACAATTTTGTCTATTTTCATACTAATTTCATCATTTTTGACGTCATATTCACAAAATAAGTATCAAAAAGCCATCGATACCTTTGTTTCTCGATCTGAATTTAAACACGCATCCATCAGCTTTTGTTTAACCGATATTGAAAATGGTGAAATAATTGCATCCTACAACCCCGATTTGAGTTTAATTCCTGCATCTTCACTCAAGACGGTTACTACTGCGACAGCACTTTCCATATTAGGAAAAGAATTTCGTTTTCAAACTTTACTTCAATATGATGGAAAAATATCAGAAGGTGTATTAAATGGGAATATTTACATCAAAGGGTTTGGTGATCCAACATTGGGCTCTATCCAAATGGCAAACAATCCAGATTTGAATAGTATTTTGGATATTTTTGCAGAACAGATACAAAAAGCAGGTATAAAAAATATCAATGGACGAATAATCGTTGATGCCACATATTTTGAATCTAGAGCCACAGCACCAACATGGATGTATTATGATATTGGAAATTATTATGGAGCAGGAGCGTATGGTATTAATATCAATGAAAACCTTTATAAACTTTCTTTTCAGCAAAAAAGTAAAATTGGAGCTACTCCAGAGATTGTTTCCATAGAACCTAAAATTGATGATTTACAATTTACAAATGAATTGACAACAGCGGGAGCAAATTCAGGAGATAATGCCTATATATATGGTGTTCCTTACAATAATTCGTATTTTATTCGGGGAACGCTTCCAAAAGGATCTGGTCATTTCAAAATTAAAGGCTCCATCCCAAATCCACCATTATTATTTGCGAAATTATTAAATCGGCTTTTAGAGAACAACAATATTTCGGTATGTGAATCCCCCATTGCCCCTTTAGAAATACCTTATGTAGAAAGAACTACTCTATTTAGTCACTACTCTCCTACCCTTTTGGATATTATCACCAGAACCAACAAAAAAAGTATCAATTTGTATGCAGAATGTCTTATAAAAGAATTGGGCAAAGGATATCGAGAAAATGGGATTAAAAAAACAATTGAATATTGGAAAAATCAGGGTTTAGATATGAATGGATTTCATTTGGAAGATGGCAGTGGGCTGAGTCCTAGAAATGCGGTTTCATCAAGACATTTATCCGATATTTTAAGAAAAATGACTCAAAATTCAGATTTCATTGATTATCTATCAACTTTCCCAACACTACAAGAAGGTCTTTATGCCAAAAGTGGATATATGGATCGAGTACGCTCATATACAGGATATATTTTCAAAAATGGGAAGAGATATTCATATTCCTTTATTGTGAATAGTTATGGAGGGGAGAATTGGGATGTGAGGAAATGGATGCAGGGGGTTTTACGTGACTAGGTACTTTCTATGGGTTAAAACCCATAGTTAATAACTGGAGAACTCCTTTGGAGTTATGATTTTGTCAAGTCCCAATTAAAAACTATCTTTACCATCAAACGAAAAATTCATGGAAGAGACAATCACACCACTTATCACCAATGACGCTGTAGTTTTTGGATTATTGATGGCCGTTTTGGCATTTGTATTTTACACATCATCATTAAAGACAGCGGGTTGGCAGAAATTTTACAAATACGTACCTGCATTATTGCTATGCTATTTTTTACCAGCATTATTACATTGGCCATTGGGGTTAATTTCTGGAGAAGGATCAAAATTATATTTTGTAGCATCAAGATACTTATTGCCTGCCAGTTTGATATTGTTGACGATTTCTATTGATTTCAAAGGATTGAAAAAGCTAGGTTCAAAAGCATTAATCATGTTTTTTGCTGCCACCTTGGGTATCATCATCGGTGGGCCCATCGCATTATTGATTACGACCAACTTTTTTCCAGGACTAATCCCCATCGAGCCCGACCAATTGTGGCGTGGGCTAGCCACCGTAGCAGGAAGTTGGATTGGAGGTGGAGCGAATCAAGCTGCGATGAAAGAAATCTATGAAGTAGGTGATTCTTTATTTGCGACCATGTTGATTGTAGATGTGGTCGTTGCGAATATTTGGATGGGATTTTTGCTTTATGGAGCTAATATTTCTAAAAAAGTGGATAAATGGTTGGATGCAGATGCTTCTGCCATTGACGAACTGAAAAAAAATGTAATGGATTATCGTGCAAGTATTGAGCGTATTCCGACTACAACAGATTTGTTTATTGTAGGGTTGGTTGCGTTTGGCGGTGTTGCCATTGCCCATTTCGGAGCTGATATTATGGTTCCATTTATGAGTCAATTTAAAGAAGGATTGACCAATATCGGATTGACAGCATTATTATCAGGATTCTTCTGGTTGATTGTAGTTGCAACCACGTTTGGGTTGGCATTATCCTTCACCAAGGCGAGAGAATTGGAAGGCGTAGGTGCATCTAAATTTGGATCTATGTTTATTTATATCTTGGTGGCAACCATTGGCATGAAGATGAATCTAGGCGAAGTTTGGGAAAATCTTGGACTTTTTGCGATAGGTATTATTTGGATGTTGGTACATGTTACAATACTTTTAGTGGTGGCGAAATTGATTAAAGCACCATTTTTCTTTGTAGCTGTAGGCAGTCAAGCGAATGTTGGTGGAGCGGCATCTGCACCTGTTGTAGCTTCGGCTTTTAGTCCTGCTTTGGCACCTGTTGGGGTTTTGATGGCGGTATTGGGATATGCATTGGGGACTTATGGGGCTATTGTCTGTGCTTATTTGATGATAAGTGTTGTGGGTGGGTAGTAGGTATTGAGCCATTTGGTATAGCTATCCTGCTATGCTATGGTTTTTCAACCATAGTTAGTAACGGGTGAACTCCTTTGGAGTTTTCTAATTCGTGAAAGTACAATGAAACAAGGTCTTATAGTAGCAATGATTCTTTCCAAATACTTCTTTATGAATTGAAATCAAGGTCTCGATTGCAATTAGTTTTGAATTAAATGTTATAGATTTGGAATTGAAATACCGATTTTGTCACCAAAATCGTATAACTCAATATTTAGACTATTTATTGGTATAGAAGTCATTCTCAATGCTATAAATGAATTCTTTAAACTCTTCGTAGGTGAAAAATAACGTTTCTTTATCATTTTTAAACTCATAACCTTCTGAATTCATTGTAAATTGATGATGGGCTATTGCATCTCGAATAATTTTATTTTTTTTTACATCTCCTTCTAACTCTTTTTTTGAATTTTTATAATTTTCTTTAATTAGAATCAAAGGAAGTAGCCTATAAATTCCAAAATTATGATTTAAGAGTGGGTCTGTAGTTAAAAATTTTTCCTTAAACTCTTTTCTAATTTCACCCATTGTAGTTTCAGGCGATGCTTTATCAAACTTAAAAAGAAGAAATTCAACATATTTAAGATGTGCATTTATACTAAGAATATCATTCATTGATTTATTTTTTTTTAGTACAGCCAAACATATAGAGTCCACAATGGCCAATACATTTCCATTTGTTAATATATATCTATTCAATCAATAAACATGCCAAAAAAATCCTATCACAATATATAACGAGTGCGTGACAGATTATGGGAAGTGAGAACACAGAATCATGTTCAATTCATAATGTCGTACCTACTGCACTTTTCGCTTACCACCATTCGGTATTACCGTAAAGTCGCCCTTCTAGGGCTTCTAGTGCTTTCGTTTTGAGAAACTTTTCTAATAGTGACTTTACCACATTTTGTCACGCACTCATATAATATTTAACAAAACCATGATTAGACAAATGGTTGTCATTAATAAAAAGATACTGGTAAAATGAATTATATTTTATGAAACAAGTCAGAACAGCATTCAATAACTCAATAATTCATTCATTCAATAATTGTAGGAACAAATCAGAACAGCATTCAATAACTCAATAATTCATTCATTCAATAATTGTAAGAACAAGTCAGAACAGCATTCAATAATTCAATAATTCATTCATTCAATAATTCAATCCCTAAAACTCCGCATTCCCCGGCGTTCTCGGAAACGGAATCACATCCCGAATATTCCCCATCCCTGTGATAAACTGAACCATACGACCAAATCCAAGACCAAATCCAGAATGGGGCGTACTTCCAAAACGACGAAGATCCAAGTACCATTCCAATTCTTCTTCTGGGATATCATACTCAGCCATTCTCGCCTTTAGGACATCCATACGAGTTTCTCGTTCAGAACCACCGATAACTTCTCCGATACCAGGAAAAAGGACATCCATACCTGCTACCGTTTTATCATCATCATTCATTTTCATATAGAATGCCTTGATTTGTTTAGGATAATCAATTACTATTACTGGTTTTTTAAATTTCTTTTCTACCAACCAACGCTCATGTTCTGCTGCCAAATCTTCCCCCCACTCTACTGGAAATTCAAAACGTTTCTTTTTATATGGTTTTGAACCTTGCAATAAACGGATAGCTTCTGTGTAGGTAATTCTTTCAAAATCATTTTCCACAACAAAATTTAATGTATCGATTAATCCCATTGGACGACGAAGTTCAGCCTTCATATTTTTCTCCAATTTGGCAATTCTTTGATCCAAAAATTGTAATTCTGGTTGATAATTATCCAAAATATATTGAATCAAATACTTACAAAAATCTTCTGCCAAATTCTGGTCATCATTGATATCTGCAAATGCCATTTCGGGTTCAATCATCCAAAATTCAGATAAATGCCTAGAAGTATTTGAATTCTCAGCTCTAAAAGTAGGTCCGAACGTATAAATTTTCCCTAATGCCATTGCGGCTATTTCTCCTTGCAATTGTCCAGAAACGGTTAAGTTGGTTTTCGTTCCAAAAAAGTCTTTCGACCAATCCACTTTTCCATCTTCTGTCAAAGGAGCTTCATTAGCACCAAATGTAGAAACATGAAAAATCTCCCCCGCTCCTTCCGCATCATTACCCGTTATAATAGGTGTATGAATATAGTTGAATCCATTGTCATTAAAAAATTGATGTACGGCAAAAGCTACACCATGGCGAATTCTAAAAACGGCACTCATAGTCTGAGTACGCATACGAAAATGCAAATTAGAACGTAAAAATTCCATTGTTTGCGCCTTGGGTTGTAGCGGATAATCATCCAAATTACATTCACCTAAGATCTCGATTTCCTTGGCAATGATTTCCAAAGATTGACCTTTCCCTTGAGACTCCACCAATTCTCCTGTTACCGCAATCGCAGCGTGAAAACCAATTTTTTTAATAATATCTTCATCGAAATTTTCAAAATCAACTACCACTTGGATTGTTCCAAAATTACTACCATCATTCAATGCGATAAATCGATTGGAACGAAAGGCTCTCACCCATCCTTTTACGAGAACGGTCTCCCCTATCGTAGGATTTGCCAATATTTTTGCAATTTCTGTTCGTTTTAAACTCATTTTATTCTATTTTTTAAAAATGAATTGCGAAATTACTTAATATTATGGGAAAGGGCAAGTTTTTAATTATTGAATGACTGAATTATTAAATTATTGAATGCTATCTACATATATACCTTCAATAATTAAATTCAATGAAAAAGAAAAATCAACTAAAAATATGAAAGAAGACCATTTTTATATAGTAATTCTAATATTGTTATTGATTAGTGGATGTAGTTATTCAGGCAAAGAAAATCATCCAAAAAATAAGGACATCGAAATTCATTTTTCACCTAATATACGTAATGCTAAAAACAATCCCGAACAAAAGATATTGAAAAAGTGGGAATCTTTTCTTCATAAAAACCGATATTACGAGTGGGATAGTGAAGACTTGGTTTGTTCTATGAAAATGCCTTATCCAATGATGCCACTTCAAGAAGTAATCAATAAAGATGTATTGGTGCATCATTATATGAATATTTTAGGCATATATCCAATTGATTCAAATTTATATTGCATTAAAAATAGCTTGATAACTCAAAATACGGATACAATTTATCCCGCGTATCAATTTTCTGTTTTTGCCAAATTGGAATATAAAAATATTCGTTTTATATCCAATCCACAACTTGTCAAAACGAAATGGCAACATCAAAAAGTGGGGAATATTGACTATTATTATGATTGCAATGATGATTTGAATATGAAAGATGCCATCTATTTTGATCGTTTTAATGATGAATTAGCTGCTAAATTTGGATTGGAACCCATCGAATTTGATTATTTTCAATGTAAATATTCTAGAAATGTATTTGATGTTCAAGGATTTGATTTGCATCCAGGCAAATATTTTTCGAATCAAACAGGCGGAATGGCAGATACTTACAATCATATTATTTATGCAGGTAATGGAAAGGCGATTTATACACATGAATTGGTGCATTTGTATTCTATGCAAAGGTGGAAAAATTCCCATATATGGTTTGATGAAGGATTGGCTACCTATCTTGGTGGAAGTAGAGAATTGCCCTTTGAATGGCATTTGACAGAATTGAATAAGTTTGCAAAGGCTTATCCCGATTATCAGTTTTCAGACATTGACACTTTACTATATTTCAAAAATGACAGCTTTGATTTACAATTCAAATACAACATTGGCGCCTTAGTTATTAAAGAAATTATAGAGAAACACGGATTTGAATATCTTGACAATGTCATGGGTCAAGGAAAAGAAACAGAAGATTTTTATCGAATTTTGGAAAAAAGTTTGGGCGTTAAGAAGGAAGATATCGATGATTGGGTGCGAAAAAAGGTAGCTCTTTTTAGAGAATAATTGATTTCATCATGAGAATAGCTACGTTCATCAGTTTTGTTTTATTTATAACCCATATTGACTCATCTTTGTAATATCAAATAATTACGATGCTGAAAGGCACAATATTTTATCATCAAAATCACATTTAAAAAAAATATTTACAATTTGTTAACTTTTTTAAATCCACTTGCGTCTCCTTTTTGAAACACAGATTTACATATCATTAACAAATTCAAAAAATGGATACCTAATGAATATGAAAATAAACACACAAAATTAAGGACCTGTGAAGAAATAAATGTACATTTATTTCTTCACAATTCCTAAGTTGGTAATTTCTTGCCAATGACATTCAAAAAAAATACAAGGATGATGTAAAATCATTGCTTATCGTATGGTGAGCAACGCCCTTTTTATTGTCCTTATTTCAGAGCAATGGGTCAATCTCATTGGAGTTACAGGTATGATTTTAAACTAAATACAAAACAAGTGCACACTGTTTTTATATAAATTTTATTTATCAATTTATTAACATTTAAAAATTAAAAACATGAAATATTTAATATTTTTTTTAGTAGCCATAAGTTTTTCAATTCAGACACAAGCACAGGGAGATGCTATTTCAAATTTTTTCTCCAATTACATGGAAGACGATGATTTTACATCCATTTATGTCGATAATAAGCTGTTTAGCATGATTTCAAAGCTAGATTTAGAAGATTCCGAAGACCAAGAAGCGATTGATATGTTGAAAGATATCAAGGGATTGCGAATATTGACATCCGAAAATCGACCAATGGAATTGTATCGAGAAGCCATGTCAAAATTCAACACATCCAATTACGAATCATTAATGTCTGTAAAAAGTAAAGGAGAGAATGTACGATTCTGGATACGAGAAAACAATAACGTCATAGATGAATTATTACTTCTAGTAGGCGGAAAAGATGATTTTGTACTATTGAGTTTTCTTGGAAAAATAGATTTAAACAAAATTCAAAAGTTGTCCAACAAGATTGACGTAAAAGGAGCGGAACATTTGAAGGATATGCGACCTTGATTTAATTGTTAATTGTTAATTGTTAATTGTTAATTGCAAACAATTACTTACACAGAATCCAAAGGGTTCACCAAAATATTCTATGGGTGAAACCCATAGAATATTTTCTAGAAAGAGAGCCAAGTTTTGGCTCT
>CAMZLN010000059.1 GCA_947311465.1 uncultured Saprospiraceae bacterium | reverse complement strand
GTAAAAATGATTATAAGATGAGTCAGTCGCAACTTCGTCTGCTCCTTGGATGAAGGATGAGTTGAAGTTACAAAGAACATTATTTTAAAAATAAATCTCATTTTTAAAAGTCAACTCATCTAGGCTCGACTTTGGAGAGCGACTTATCATCTCATCAACTTATCAAAATTAGGCAATTCAATTTTAGGATAGGTCAATCCATTATTGCCCTTTGCTCCCCCACCCGTTTCAGATCCAAAGACAAGGGCAGGACCTTTTTCTTTGATATATGATCCTGTAAAACTAGCGGCTGATGCAGTATATCCATTGACAAAAACATAAATATTTTCATCATAATGAAATTTCTTTTTTCTTCGTATTTTATTGACATAGATTTTAGAATCATCTCTACGATAACGTCTTTTTAAACTAAAAATATCTCGTTTTAAACCAATTGAAAACAAACTAAATTTACTTTTTAAGTTAGCGTATTTCCAAATATCATTTTTCTTTTTCTGTAAAAAATATTCCGATTTCCTATCTACTAAATAGGACAAAATCAAGTGAGCATCACCCATACTTCCACCTCCATTGTTTCGAAGATCAATCACAAGATGCTTTACATCGTTTTTTCTTAGAAATTTAAAAACTTTATGATAAAAAATAGGTGTCTTTATCAAATTATAGCTAAACGATGATATTTTCAAAATTCCTAAATCATGGATAGAATCATATCGAAATTCATGTTCTTTTTGAGCGTACAGCCAATTTATTTTTTGCTTTTTACTACTTAGGATATCCTTTTTTCTAATGGCAGGAATCGTTATTGAAATTGTATCTCTATCTTGAAGAAAGACGTAATTTACTAGGCTATCAACTCCATATTTTTCTTGATAAAAGAAATTTAAATTTTCAAAATGATTGATTAATTCTTGACCAAAAGCCTTTGAATAGCCATCATTGGGCCATATTTCTTCCATTTCACCAATCGTATCAAGGAGATTTCCGTCAATAGTTAAGATTCGCATCCATCCGTATTGAGAAATTGTATCACTTCTTGATTTTTTAGTCCAATATTGATTTCCATCCTTATAAATTCCATAAGGAAGATAAAAACGCTCTTTTATTGGCTTCTTTTTATCTTTCTTTTTGATTTTTGGATATTGCAAACTTGTATGAATACAACCAATTTTACCTAAAAGTCGTTTCAAATCATAAAAAAATTCTTTTTGAGAAAGACTACCTTTTTTAGATTTTAGTTGCTTGAAAAAAGAATCCATTTCAGATTTAGATCTATATCTAAAAATACTTTGATGAGACGAATATAAAGCTTCTTGTAAAAAATCTAAATCAACCCTTCGTTCAGACTCAGAAAATGACTTTTCATGCTGACCAAATACCAATAAATTGAAAAAAGAGAAAAGAAAAACAAGTAAAAATTTAACTAAATTCGTTTTCATTTACTACGCTTTAATAGGTTCTAGATCAAATCCTTTATTTTTTAACAATTTCAATACGCCCTGTTTTCCAGCCAAATGCCCCACTCCTATCGCACACACAATTGATTGCTCAGAAGATAATTTTTCAATACTATCCGCCATCACAACATTTCGATTATAAAGCAATAATTTTTTAATTTTACCTAGACTTTTTTTAGACGATTTATAAATTTGTTGAATTTCTCCATTTTGATACTGTTTCATTATTTTTTGAAGAGACTTTTTATATTTTTTAGAACTATTCAACATATCTGCAAGAGATTTAAATTGATAATCCAAGGGGATTTTCTCCATTACAATGATTTGATCTTCAAACTGTTCTACCCCTGTCATAAATTTTCCATTTTCCTGTGCAAATGACCAAAAATAGTGATCTAAAGACTGGATATTATTGGCATGGAAGATAGATTCTGAAATAATATTAGAAATTACCAAAGGTTTAAAATACTGAATTCTATCCAAATCCATTTGATAGTATTTTGCAACTTTCTGTCTGAATTTATCTCCTTTTTTAGGCGAAAGATGATCATAAATAGATTCACCATTTTTAAACAAAAGATGTTCATTATTCAAATCTTGAGATTCATCAAGTGCATACTCTGCTGCAAATGCATCACATTCAAGTATTTTTTCTTCGACTAAATCTCTATATATGAAAGCTCTCTCATCTTTGACATGCATAGTGCCAATGATATATACAACATTAGAATCGGGACGAGTAATTTTCCAAAATGGAGTTTTTTTTGTATTTTTCAAAGTTTCTAATTGACGTAAGGAACGGTGACAAAATAATCTACCGAAGAAACCACATTTATTTAACCACAGTTCCTAAGAGTGATTTCAGAATACAACCCAAGATAAAAAAAGCCACTACTAGATGCAATGGCTTTATATTTTTATTTTAAATTCTAATCTTAATTATATTGAAAAGGAAGAATTTTAGATTGCTTGACAGTTGAAAGCGTCATAAGCGTTTTCAATCTTTCAATTTCTTCAATTTGCGAAAGCGTTTTGAATAATAATTGCTCATAAGTAGGAATATCTTTACAAACGATTTTCAAGATTACATCAGCTTCACCAGTGATGATATTGCATTCCGTAATTTCTTCAACATTTTCAATTTGCTTCAAAAAACTCTGTAAAGCATCTTTTTTATGCCAAGCTAAAGAAACAAGAACAAACGTTTTCACATTGAGCCCAATTGCTTGTGGAGAAACATCTGCATGATAACTTTGAATCACACCTGATCTTTCCAATTTCTTTACTCGTTCTAAAGTAGGAGCAGGAGAAAGACCAATTTTTTTTGAAAGTTCTAAATTTGTTATTTTACTACTTCCTTGAAGTAATTTTAATATTTTTAAATCTACTTTATCTAATTTGTCAGTCATAATGTTGTTTTAAGTTTTAGTGTTTCGTATAAAAATCAACAGTAATTTAAAAAAATACTATTTTTCCATTTGAGGCCACAAAGATAGTATAATAACAAATATAAAGCAACTAATGTTGTTTATAGACAAATAATATTTTTGTTTTTTTTAAAAAACTGACTATTTTACTTTAAAATTTCGTTAAAATTCATCATCCAATAGACTAACCGTACTATATTTGATAAGTAGTATTAAATTCATTCAGACAACAAAAAAAGAGCAAACGTTAAAAACGTTTGCCCCATTTTATCTATCTATCTAAATAGCCAATACCAATTGACAACTTATAATTAACAATTAAAAAATCTCTCTATGGGAAAATACCCAAAGCCAAATAATCGCTACTAATTTTATTTAAAGCGCTAATAAAGGCAGCCGTTCGTAAGTCTTCGACTTTTTTACGACGTTTCATCACATCTCTAATTTCATTGTATGCCGTAATCATTGTTTCTTCTAAACCAGAACGAACCAAATCAACTTCATCTGCACCACGTGTCAAAATCAATTTTTCTTTAGCACCAATTTTCTTACCTGTCATATCTTCCACAGTTTTCATCAAATTCAGATAAGTATTTTGATTAAAACGCTTTTCCATACGACCAAAACGCATGTGCGAAAGGTTTTTCAACCACTCAAAATAAGAAACGGTAACTCCTCCTGCATTGATAAACATATCAGGAATAATCATGACTCCTTTTTTGATTAAATATTCAGAAGCATCGGCAGTAACAGGGCCATTTGCAGCTTCAACGACAATTTTAGCTTTAATCTGCTTCACATTATTCATAGTAATTTGATTTTCCAAAGCAGCTGGAACCATAACATCACAATCAACCTTAAAAATACCTTTACGAGTAGGCAAATTTTCTGTCCCTGGAAAATCCATGATAGTACCTGTTTCCTTTCGATATTTAGCCAATCCTTCGATATCAATACCATCTTTAGCGTAGATTGCGCCTTCGTATTCTGCGATACAGACTATTTTTGCACCACCTTCTTCAGACATAATTTTTGCAGAATAGTATCCTACGTTACCAAAGCCTTGAATTGCTACCGACTTTCCGCCTAATCCTACCGTCAAACCCAACGCTTTCATATCATTTTTATGGCTCATTGCTTCACGCACACCATAATATACACCACGTCCCGTAGCTTCTGTACGACCACGAATACCATGCTGAGATACGGGTTTTCCTGTCACACAACCTGCTGCATCAATGTCTCCACCTTTAAAAGATTGGTAAGTATCTAAGATCCAAGCCATCTCACGAGGTCCTGTTCCATAATCAGGAGCTGGCACATCAATACCAGGACCAATAAAGTTTTTACGAATTAATTCTGCGGTATAACGACGTGTTATTTTTTGTAGTTGAGCGGTCGTATAGTTTCTTGGGCTAATTCTAACCCCACCTTTAGATCCACCGAAAGGAACATCTACCAAGGCACATTTGTAAGTCATCAAAGCTGCGAGAGCTTCCACTTCTTCTTGATTTACCTTTTGGCTAAAACGAATTCCCCCTTTTGTCGGGCTTCGGTGATGACTGTGTTGTACACGATATGCTTCAATTACTTCATATTTATTTCCGATTTTCACAGGGAAATTCATACGATAGACTGCATTACTGACTTTAATTTGAGCCAAAAGCCCTTCTGGTAAACCAGTGAGTGCCGCTGCTTTATCGAAGTTTTGGCTTACACTTTCTAAGAAATTACTCATTAATATTGATTTGATTTTCTAGTCTTTTTACTTTTCGCTCCAAACTTATTAAAAATAGAATAATGCCAATAAATATAATAACAATTACTCCAATTACAATATAGATTTTACCAGAACGGAAAAAAATATCATCCGTTTCGGCAGCAAAAGAAAATAGAATAGAAATATGAACAAATAAAAAGGTTAGTAAAAATTTAATTGATTTCATTGAAGTTATTTTAGTAAATATTTTCATAACAAGAATAGATAATTAATATTTAAATCTGCATTGGAAATCACGTAAGCAACTTCAATAAAAACTTCATCAAAAGTCGAGATATTTTTTTGCAATTCAAAACATATTTAGATGATTTTTTTTATTTTTTTTATCACAATAATTTCATAATCACTTAAACATCATCATCCAATAGTTTATATTCAATTTTATAAACTCGATACAATAAAGTTGCCAACCAAATCCCCATCAAAATCCATCCAATGACAGCAGGATAAAAGACCATTCTCATTGTATTGTCTAAATCTTCTCCGCCTATCGCAGGATTTCCACCATTTCCTGGGTGCAAACTACTTGTAACCACTCTTGGGATTACAAAAAGCAATGGAATCATCGCCATACAAGCAAATACATTATAAACAGCACTTATTTTAGCACGCTTTTCTTCATCATCAAATGAATTTCTCAATACGAAATAGGCTAAGTAAATCAACAATGCAATCGCTGCCATATTCATTTTGATTTCAGAAAAAGTCCACCATGTTCCCCATGTACTACGTGCCCACAAGGAGCCTGTGATCAATCCCATAAACCCCAAAAGGACTCCAACAGTTGTCAAACTTCTAACTTTCAAATCTACTAAAGGATCTTTTTTTCTTAAATATTTAATACTATAAAAAACGGAAACCAAAAAAATAATTGTCATTGCAAACCACATCGGAACATGATAATAGGTATTTCGAATGGTTTCATACAAAACGGAGCGGAAAGGAAACGTCATTTTATCAATCTTGTATAATGAACCCACAGGGTTGTTTTTCCAAATTTCTTTATTGATTTGATCAAATTTTACGGCAATAGATCTTGGACGGATAAATGCTCCATTTGTTTTATCGTTTATGATTATGGAATATGCCCAGTTTTCTTTTTCATTAGGAAAATAATTTGGGATATCAAAATGAGCGGACAATTTGGTTTCACCCAACACTTTTACTGCTCTAGCTGCCAAGGCATTATCATCATCTACCTTAATCCATACATCTATTGGATTTTCATCAGAAAAAGTAGCATTGTAGGTATTTATAATCAAATCATAAGACTTTCCACCTTGCAACATGGACGGACTTACATCTAAGACTCCTGATTTTAAAGGAACCGATAGTCCCACTATTAATGAGTACAATACTAAACCTGCCCCTAATACTTTCCACCAATGTTTTATCATAATACAATGTTATATAATTTAGTTATTTCATTAACAATTAACAATTCATAATTAACAATTAACAATTGACAATTAAAAAATCAATCTCTCCACAAAAAAGGAAATAATATAATACTCATTCCCACCAACAGGAAGTCAATTCCTATCAAGATTAAAATATCGTTGTCAATATTCCCTTTCGTTTCCAATCCCAAAGCAGACGATGATAATTTTATCAACATCAATAAGATAGGTATCACAACAGGAAATCCCAATATTGCCATCAAAGTAGCACTATTATTAGATTTTGATGCTATTGCTGATATAAATGTAAATGTAATAGAAAACCCCAAACTTCCTAAAAATATTGCCAACCAAAACTGATTTAAGTCTTGTACGGGTGAACCTGAGAATAATCCGAAAGTAAAAAACGTTAAAATAGAGATCAATAAAAGTAAACCTACATTATAGACTATTTTTGAAATTATCACTGCCAATGGGCTCACCAAAGAATAATAATATAGCTGCCTATTTCCACCTTCTTGTACAAAACTTTTGGTAATTGCGTTTACAGACGCAAACAGGATTATGATCCAGAAGAAACTATTCCAAGTACTCGGATCCAATTCTCTTGCAGATACAAAGACTATAAACACAGTAGATAAAACATATAGTAAAATACCACTTATTGCGTATTTTTGTCTCCACTCAAGGACTAATTCTTTTTTTAGAAGTACTAAAATTTCTGTTCCTAAATTCATACACTGCAAATGTAAGAAAATATTTTTCATTACTAAAAACATGCGTGAATTTAAAAAGTGTGGAGTCTTTAAGGTGATAATATATTTTTTGAATAAAAACAATCAAAATCATGAAAGGCATTATATTTGTGTATTAAACACAAAAAACTAGTATGAGATTATTAACCACCACTCTTATTTTATCTGTTGTATTTCTTTTTGGATGTAAAAAGGATACCGTCGTCTATACTGAATCCCAAATTCATGGAACATGGAATTTCGTTTCGTCTACATCAGATAATTACAAATCTACAACCACTTATCCTGATGGTACAAAATCGATTATCGATTTAACCTTTTTTATAGAAAATATAGATAGGACTTTCACTTTCAAAGAAGATTACACCCAAATAATTCAAGGAGGAACGAAGATTTTCTCTGAAATTACAGACAATGTCACAGGTAAAACCAATCAAGATACAACAATCATAGCTAGTACTTTTTATAAAGGATCTTGGTCTTTAGAAAATAATAACTTAATATTGAGAGATTCCCAAGGTCGAACAACCACTTCTATGATTACCAAATTAACTGCAAAAGAATTAGAATATACCCAAGAAGCAGACTTTACAATAGAACAAAATGAATCAACCCAGCAAACGACAGGAACAGTTTATGTCAAATTAGCTCGATAATACTTAAGTAGGTGGCATATTTTTACATATATCTTTTTGATATATTTCGCCCAACTCTTCAGCAAAAATGCTCGCAATAGCTAGGCTACTACTGTGCTTTCTCCTTCGATTTGAACAAAATCTATTTAAAAATATACACATAAAAACATATGAGTGCGTGACATATAGTGGGAGATACAACTTTACTGTATAACCTGAAATTTAAAATATTAAACACTAAAATACACATGTCCACCTACTTTTAAAGTATGACAAATGATATTTTTATCGCATAAAATTCCACAACATAACCTGCCCCGCCTACGTTTTTCCTTCGAATAAGAAATAATTTGAAGCAAAATCTTCAAAAAGTAGTTTTTATCTCAAAAAATCTTCAAATTATCCCTTCTTCTTCGTTGAAAAACTCCAACGGGACTTGCTATGTTGTTCATTCTGTGGATATACATTATACCCCGAATTTT
>CAMZLN010000058.1 GCA_947311465.1 uncultured Saprospiraceae bacterium | reverse complement strand
TTTCTGATATGTTGAAATGATATTTGTAGGTGGACAAATAATTTAAAAAATTGCTCCAAAAGACATTACATTACTGATTTATATTATGAAAATAAAAAGCTAAATAATTTAGAATGTTGATATAAAAATCGTATCTTTGCACCGCATTTTTCAGAAACCCATAATCTATGAAGAATTTGAAGCAGTATGCCGTACAATTCATAGGAATGAAAGACGGATTGCATGAATTGAAATATAAAGTGGATGATTTTTTCTTTAAAAATATTGAAGATTCTATTATTCAAGATGGAGATTTTGACGTGACAGTATATTTCGAGAAGCAATCAAGATTATTCAATGTAGATATTGAATTTTCTGGAAAAGTATCATCTGTTTGTGATAGATGTTTGGCAGGTATTCAATTACCCATTTCTGGTTCAGAACGTTTAATCGTAAAATTCTCCGAAGAACCAAGAGATGAATTTGACATTGTATATTTGCCAATGAAAGCCGTAGAGATAAATTTAGCGAGATATATTTATGAATTTATCGCCTTATCTTTACCAATCACAAAAGTTTATGATTGCGAAAATGATAATCCCGTTCCATGTGATTTGGAAACATTGAGCAAATTAGAAGAAAATAGAAACATAGACAAAATAGAAGAAGAAAACCTAACCAACCCTATTTGGGAAAGTTTGAAAAATAAATTTGATAATTAAGCATTTAAAATAAAAATAAAATGGCACATCCAAAGAGTAGAATCTCGAAACAAAGAAAACGTAAGCGTAGAACGCATTATAAAGCAGTAGCTCCAACTATTTCAACTTGTAGCACAACTGGTGAGAAGCACCTACGTCATAGAGCTTATATCGTTGATGGAGATATGTACTATAATGGTCAACTCTTGATTCAAGCAGATGATGATGTAGATATTGAAGAAATCACTGAGTAAGTATCGTTTTACTTAGTCACTTCAAAAGCTCCTACCCGTTTTCAAAAACGATTAGGAGCTTTTTATGTTTGTATTTATCAGTAGTACATCATCAAAAATTATTATCACTATGTAAAAGAATGTTTTTCTCTTTTACTTCCTAATTCTTACAAATTAGGTCAAAATCTATCTTACTATGAAAAAAATAATCAATTCAGAATTTGCACCAAAACCAGTGGGTCCATATAACCAATCCGTTGAATTCAACGGTATTCTTTATGTTTCTGGACAAATTGCGCTTGTTCCTAATACTGGTGAATTAATCACCACCAACATTGAATCTGAAACACATCGTGTAATGAGGAATCTTCAAAATATTTTAACCGCAGCTGGAATGGATTTTGACAATGTATTAAAATGTACTGTTTTCGTGAAAGACATGAATCTTTATAGCCGTATCAATACAGTTTATGCGTCTTATTTTGATGAAAAAACTGCTCCTGCTCGTGAATTAGTGGAGGTAGCTAACCTTCCTAAATTTGTTAATGTGGAGATTTCTTTGATTGCGGGGAAAAAGGGTTAATGAGAATGGAGAATTGGGAATTGGGAATTGGGAATAAAAAAAAGGGACTAGTTCTATTTTTAAAAACGCTGTAAAATTCTTATTCCCTACTAAAACTCTGTGTACAACAAAAATTATTAGAAAAAATATAAAAATGAAGAGAGTATTATCGGCTATTCAGCCTACAGGAGACATGCATTATGGAAATTACTTTGGTGCCGTCAAAAATTGGGTGGATCTTCAAGATAAATATGAATGTGTTTATGGAGTTGTTGATTACCATGCTATGACGATGCCATATAATCCTAAGAAATTGAGAGAAAATACTTGGGATGTAATCTTTAATCTATTAGCCGTTGGAGTAAATGTTGAAAATTTATTTATTCAATCATTAGTGCCAGAACATACCGAATTGAATTGGATATTGAGTTGTTTTTCATCCTATGGTCAATTGACTAGAATGACACAATTTAAAGATAAAAGTGCTCAAAATAAAGCAGGTGAAGAAAGTTTTATCTCTTCGGGGCTACTCTCCTATCCTATTTTACAAGCTGCTGATATTTTGATTTACAAGGCAGATTTTGTACCTGTTGGTAAAGATCAACAACAGCATTTGGAACTTACTAGAAATATCGCTCAACGATTCAATAATCAGATGGGTAAAGAATATTTTGTGCTACCAGAAATTTTATTCACGGAGACGCCAAAGATAATGTCTACCGCAGATCCCATGAAGAAAATGAGTAAAAGTGCTGGAGAAAAGCATTCAATCAGTCTTTTCGCTGATGAAAAAGTGATAATGAAAAGAATTAAATCCGCAGTAACTGATACTGGAGAAAAAACGGATACGATGAGCCCTGGTATTGCAAATCTATTTATGTTGCTCAAAGCCAGTAACAAAATGGATATTCATACAAGTTTAATGGATGATTATAACAATAATGCCTTGAAATATGTTGACTTGAAGGAAGCAGTCGCACAAACACTAATTGAGTTATCCACCCAATTTAAAGCGAAAAAAGCAGAGTTTTTAACAAACAAAAAAGATATCAAGAATCAAATTAAGTATTCTTCATCTCAAATTAGAAAAATTGCTCAGGAAACAATCAAGGAAGTGAAGGAATTAACTGGACTTGGAAATGTACGGTTTTAATTATTGATTGCAAGTAGAACCAAGTAAAAAATAGCATTCAATAATTAACAACGAATCCTACTTTCCAAATATCACTAGCATTCATTCATT
>CAMZLN010000057.1 GCA_947311465.1 uncultured Saprospiraceae bacterium | reverse complement strand
TTGCCAATTTCAGCTTGGAGAAAGAGTCCACCATGAATGCCAAAATATACCTTTTCTATTTTCATTTTCAAATCAGTAGTCATAATATCTTTTGGTGTAATATCCATCGTACTGACGCCTCCACGTACACCGAATTTGACTTGTCCGAACATATAGCCCGAGGTAACTAATATTAGGACGAGTATCATTATTTTCTTTCTCATAGCAATTTGTTTTCCTTCGTTTAAATCATTACGATAACGATGTAAATATTGATTTAAACATGTAAAAATTGATATTAACTCAATTTTAACACAAAGGAACACTTTTTTAAATTTAATTCAAAAATTAATGAGTGATTAATGCTCACAAATAGTACGGGTACAATGGGTCATATCCTATTGAATTCGTGTTCGAATGATGCCCATTGACACATGCCCTCATCAAACACCCAAGGGTTGACCAAAAAAAGTCGGTTATTAGTAGAAATACCAATAACCGACTCAAGCTTTTTATATCTAGAACTTCTCTATGAATTTACATTTTCACAATAGTCTTTGTAATTCTCGTATTATCAAACTGTAAAACAATCATATATGACCCTGATGTATATTTTGTCAAATCAAATGAATACTGATTCAAACCTTTTTTTGTATCAATCCATTTTGAAGTTAATTTTTGACCTTGAAGATTATAAATTGTCAAATTACCAGTCAAATTTTTCACAACATCAATATCGATATTGACAAAATTAGAAGTAGGATTTGGAGAAATAACAAATTTGTCAATATTAGCAAAGTCATCGGTATTTACCTGCAAATTTCTTTCTCCATCTGCAAACCAACGTCCCCATTGTTGACTAGGAAGGAGAACAACTGCTGTATTCTCCACTGGTTGTAGTTTGTCCGCAGTAATGTCCACCTGCGCTAAAACATCATTTCCATTATTGTCTTGTGCATTAAAAATAATCTGGGTATCATCCGTTGAGAAATTTGGATAATTAATTACACCGTTTATAAATATAGCAGGATCACTACTTTTTCCAGTTTGTGTATTATTAGTCATCAGTAAATAATTTCCATTGTCATCAATAAAATCAAAAGTAACTATATACGGTGAATTTTTCGAAAAGGAAGGATTTCCAACACTAGTATTTTCTGGCAATCCTGAAAATAGTTTTGATACATTTCCATCACCCCAATTGCTAGATCCATTATCATACACCTTTAAAAATCCAATATCCCAGTAATCCAAGCTATTTCCAAAGGCACTTTTTAATTCATTGAAGGCATCATATATAATAAATTCTCCACTTAAATCAAACTCCATCGCATCAGCATATTTAACATCACCTGTTGATACGCCCTGCGTATAAGTCGGATTGTAAAGCTCAAAATCATGCCAACCTTCTAGTCCAAAATCATATACAGAAATAATGTTTTCAGTTTGATCTGTCAAAGCTGCTATTCGATTACCATCTTTTGAGATAATTACATTTCTCCAAATAGGTTGATCTTGTAGTGCTTGTTCTGAAATATTTCCTGTAGACCAATCAATTGTAATTAATTGAATCGTTTTATCCGCAGCAACATAGACTATATATTTTCCATCATCCGTAATACTAGGATTGCTTTTTGTTTGAAAATCACTGATTTTTATAGAATTCTGACCATTGGTTTGTGAAACATAAATAAAACTTTGATCCGTTCCTACAGATAATATATGTTGATTTCCATTATTTTCATTGATATCTGTTTGATGATTACCTCCACCACCTGTGTTCCCTCCACCAGAAGTACCACTTCCGATACCTACAGTATTAAATGATGATTCAATGGCTGCCAATTCCGTGCTTCCAGCTCCAAATAACTGTTTTGCAGACTCGACTAAAGCAACTCTTAAATCTATAAACTGAGATGATCTTACTAGATAATTTTTCAAAGCGTGGTAATAAATGTCCTCTGCATTATTCTTTCCAATATTAGTTGCTACTAAATAATAGGCATAATTTAAAATACCTGAATTTAAATGTACTCCTCCATTGTCTCCTTGTGGAGTTTCTGGCAATGTCTTGTATTCAGACATGTTTTTCGGCTGCCAATAATAGTCATTTGGGCCACCGCCATTGTGTGGGTTAGACATGTCACGTAGAGCGCCAGATGGATATATATTTGTATTGACAATGCTTTCTCCCAACTGCCAATCATTTCTATCTATCATAGTTCCAAATATATCTGCAAATGACTCATTCATTGCTCCAGATTGTGAAATATAATCTAAATTAGCAGTATTTTGAATAACTCCGTGTGACATTTCGTGTCCCCCTACATCAAGCGACTTTTGAAGTTTATCAAATGCTTGATTTCCATTCCCATAAAACATCGCATACCCATTCCAAAAGGCGTTGTCCATTTGATTGTTATTTTCATCTGTAATATTTATTAATGAAATCACATTGCCTCCTTGACCATTGATGGAATTTCGATTGTGTGTATTTTTGAAATAATTAAAGGCTTCTTTTGCATTATAATGTGCTGATACGCCTGATGGATCCCAATTATCATTTCCAGAAGTAATATGGGCTGCCCCAAAATTTGCGTCATTTGGATTGCCATTTTGACCATCAATAGTCCAAAGCACTCCAATGGGTTCATCGGGCATAGTAGATTGACTACTTTTGTACATGTCTAGGGATGCATCTATAAGAAAATTTGTGCTTCCTTGTTTAAAGGTGTGAATTTTTCTTGTAATTCCATTCAAATCGGTGGCATTTGTAGTTTCATCACCATCTGGACTAAAACTTGGAGAGTTGTTGGACTCAGGAAGTTTACCAATAGTTGTTTTTTTATGACTGGCACAAGAATGCGTGTGCGATGCTGCAAAACTACAACTGTTTTTATATGCTTTAATAACTTCGCCATTAGTAACATCTACAAAACATTCCCATCTTTCAGTGATATTTGGAAACATAGAAATATGATATACCAAATATAGTTCATCATTCAATTCATAATATACCTTTTCAATAATTTGCTCAGGCATCCCAATTTGAGCCCTAAAATTTTTATTAATTGGTTTTAAAATAGTGAGTTTACTTATTTGTTGCTTTGCAAATTCTAGGGCATCCGATTCAGCTAATTTTACTCTAGTTGCAGGAATGGATGGATTTTGTATAAATCGCCCCGTCAATGAGATATCATTTTGTCCTAATTCATGAATTGCGATTTCCTTCCCATAAATAGGAATATCATTAATAACTTGACTCATTCTTATGTGTTTGCCACCACGTTTATCTACACTTTGACTTTTTACTGAAAATGAATTTTTTGGATTTTCAATTTTCATATCCTTTTTTACAAAATCAAGAAATTCATAAGCTCTGTTGGTGAAATTTCCACGACTTGCAGGAATATGCGCTTTGAGTAAGATAGGGGCATTTCCATCTTTGACAATTTGCGTTCTCTGAAATTTTGCAGAAGGAACGGATAAAACTCCATTGGGTTTATAAGATATAGATGGTTGTGACGTACTAGGATTTAGTTGATAAGTATCTGGCAATTGGAGTGATTTCTTGTGTATCTTAATTTTTGCTTCATTGGTTTTTAAAGGATGTTTGAATTGAGCAGAAACGTTACCGATTAAGAAAATCAAAGCAACTAAACTTAATGTCTTTTTTATTGAGGTAATCATAGCAATAATATTAAAGAATGATGAAATGGTGTATTTAATTAGAATAAAATTTATTGAACAAGGCTTTGTAATTTTTTATAAAAATCTAAAACTTCTGGAGCTACATCTTGTCGATCATCTCCCCAAACAATACGACTTTTATCTTCCCCGTGCTTATAACTGATAAAATAGTATAAATTGCCTGGTTCCTCCATGATATCATAAGCACTCATAAGTGTCTTGCACTCTTCAAAAATTGAAATAAGCTCTTTCTTTTTAAAACGATGCTTTTCTTCTAAAGATTTTTGTCTTTTTGTACTTTTAAATACTTGACCATTTTCAAGAATAAGATATTTGTCCAACGCTCCTGTGAATCCGCCTCCTGAACCAAAGACGATTTGAGCACCTTCAAAGTTATCTGGAGTGTAACTTTTTGTTTTACAACTCAAAAGGGTTAGTCCACTTATTAATAAAATGAAAATACTAAATTTTAAGATTGAAAATTGATGCTGCATAATTTAGATTTAATTTATGAATTACCCCTATAATACGTATAGAAAGGCTATTATAGTTACCAATTTATCAAATTCTTCTCTAATTCCTGGATTTTTTTTTAAAAAAACACCTTTTTTAGTAAAAAATTTAATAAAAATAGATAAATTGACCTGTGAAATATTAAACAAACATGACTATAGAAACTGCCGAGCTAGGCCTAAAGAAATATTTTGGATATGATCGTTTTCGACCACTCCAACAACGTGCTATTCAAGCTGTATTAGATGGGAAAGATGCGCTCGTTTTGATGCCTACGGGTGGTGGGAAATCAATGTGTTTTCAAATCCCTGCAATTATCTCAGAAGGAGTTGGTATTGTAGTTTCTCCTTTAATATCACTGATGCGAGATCAAGTGAAAGGATTGCGTCAAAATAATATCAAGGCTGCTTTTTTAAATAGTTCTTTGTCTATGGCAGAAGCTGGACTTGTAGAGTCGGCAGTATTGAAAGGGAATGTTGATTTGCTTTATATTTCTCCTGAAAAACTTCTTTCAGAGCGTTTTTATAATGTACTTAGAAGTATAAAAATAAATCTTTTTGCAATAGACGAAGCGCATTGTATTTCGTCTTGGGGGCATGATTTTCGTCCAGAATACACGAAAATGGCTTCTTTAAAACAGCAATTTCCCAATGTTCCTATCATTGCCTTGACTGCAACAGCAGATAAATTGACTAGAAAAGATATCCTAAAACAGTTGAGTATTCCCAATGCAGAAGTTTTTATTGATTCTTTTGATCGTCCCAATTTGTACTTGGAAGTGCGTCCTGGTCAGAAACGAATTGAACAAATAGTCCAGTTTATCAATGAAAGACCAAGAAAAGCAGGCATCATTTATTGTTTAAGTCGAAAAAATACAGAAGATCTTGCTGGAAAGTTACAAGCCAAAGGTCTGAAAGCTATGAGTTATCACGCAGGAATGCCCAGTGATATTCGTTCGCAAGTCCAAGATGCTTTTATCAATGACAATATTCAAGTCGTTTGTGCTACGGTAGCTTTTGGGATGGGAATTGATAAATCCAATGTGAGATGGGTGATACATTATAGTTTGCCTAAAAATCTAGAAGGTTATTATCAAGAAATCGGTAGGGCAGGGCGAGATGGATTGCCAGCGGATACTTTGCTGTTTTATAGCTATCGTGATATTATGATTTTAAGAAATATATTGGAGGGAGATGATGATCGATTGACACGATTGAAATTGGAGAAGCTCGAACGAATGCGCCAATACACTGATAATTATGAATGTCGTAGAAAGGTATTATTGAATTATTTTTCTGAAACGCTGTCAACAAATTGTAATAATTGTGATGTTTGTAATAACCCGCCAGATTTTTTTAATGGAACGGTAATTACTCAAAAGGCACTCTCCGCCGTGTATAGGACGAAAGAAAATATCGGTACAGAATTGCTTATTAATATTCTTCGTGGGGCGCATCGAAAAGAAGTGCTAGAGCAAGGATATGATAAAATAAAAACTTATGGTGCCGGTCGAGAGTACAGTCACTTTCAATGGAAATATTTCGTAGAACAAATCATTAATAAAGGTATCTTAGAAATTGGCTATGATGATAGAAATAAATTAAAATTGACCAAACAAAGTTTTGCGATTCTATTTGGGGATGAAGTGGTCAAACTGGTGAAATATGTAGATCCAAAAGAAACTAAATTGGCAAATCAATTCAAATTTAAAGCTAAATCTAAAAAACAAATTTTGGAAGAAGAATTGCTTATTGAATTGACCAATACTAGAAAAGTCTTGGGACAAGCCAATGGTATTCCGCCATATCTTATTTTCGATGATAAAACTTTAAAGGAATTGTCCATCAAAAAACCGATTCTTAAATCACAGTTTTCAGAAATTTCAGGGATTAGTGAAAAGAAAATGGAGTTGTATGCGGACAATTTTATCAATGCAATTCGGGAATTTATCACTTTCAAACTAAGTTCGGGGGAGAAAATTTCTGGAATGACTTATTGGGTTTCCTTTTTTATGTATGAAGACGGATTGACCATCAAACAAATTAGCACTAAACGCCAAGTGCAAGAAAAAACGATTATTGCGCATTTAGGCAAGGTGTATGAATTGGGGGATGATTTTCCAATCCATGAATTTGTGTCTGAAGCAGAAATTATTGCTATTGGTGAAAAATTATATAACTTCGATGACGAAATTAAACTAAAACCAATTTTTGATTCGTTTGAGGGAAAGATTTCTTATCCAAAAATACAATTTGCTCTTGCTCATTTAAGAAAAATTGGGGAGATTTAATGTTCTTTTAAAAATATCGTTTGAATTTTATTTCTATAAAAAACGGTATTTGTAATAGAACTAGATTTAATAAATGACAAAACGAAAATTATGATAAAAGTGTTGATTGCAGATGACCATACAATGTTTGCTGACGGAATTGAATCCATATTGAAAGATGAACAAGATTTAGAAGTGATTGGACAATGTCACGATGGCTTGTCGATTCTGAAATTTGTAGAGAAAGAAGAGCCAGATGTATTGCTTTTGGATGTTAATCTTCCTGAAATGAGTGGCATAGACGTATGTAAGGAAATTTCTGCGAAATATAAGAATGTAAAGATTTTAGCTTTATCAATGTTTAATGAACACAGTTTTATTACTGAAATTTTAAACAATGGTGCAAAGGGCTATATTTTGAAAAATACAGGGAAA
Organism: uncultured Saprospiraceae bacterium; assembly: GCA_947311465.1. GTDB lineage: Bacteria > Bacteroidota > Bacteroidia > Chitinophagales > Saprospiraceae > CAMZLN01. The sequence goes on along the minus strand of CAMZLN010000057.1, from coordinate 2,889 downwards.
AATGAATTGGTGATGGCAATAAAAACCGTTCAATCAGGATCAAGTTATTTTAGTAAATCTGTAACAGAAACTATTATGAAAGGTCTTGTTAAAAAAGAACGCCAAAGCAAGAATTTTAAAAATGTTCCTAAAATATCACGAAGAGAGAAGGAAGTTCTCGAGTTGATTGTTCAAGAATTCACAACAACAGAGATTGCTGGCAAGCTATTTATAAGTTTGAAAACGGTTGAATCTCATCGAAGTAATCTTTTGTCAAAATTGGGTGTGAGAAATACCGCAGGATTAGTACGTTTCACTTTTGAGCACAATTTATTGGGTTAATACCAAACTGAATTTATTTCAATGCGTCAATATCTATTCATACCCAAATTATTTTTTGTGCTGCTAGCATTTACCTTTTTGTCATTTTCTATGCCCAATGGCGACAAACCTGTACGTCCCATTGATTCCTTGAAAGTGAGTTTAGATGCAGCCGTAAAAGCAAATGATTCTTTATTGATTGCCGAGTATTATCAAAAAATTGGTGATTACTATCATTTTTCTCATGATTTTTCAAAGAGTTTTAATTATTACGAAAAGAGTCTTGGCATATTTGGTATGTTGGAAGATTCGTTGAATTATTATAAAACCAGTCAAAATTTCGCCAATTATCATCTTCAATCTGAGCAATATTTTGAAGCGAAGAAAATTCACAAAAAGGCACTTTCCTATTATTTACGAAATAATAATTCTGATTTAGCGGCAGCTACGTATCACGAATTAGCGAAACTTGTTGAAGAATTGGGGAATCATGAAACTGTCTTGCAATATCTAGACGAATCGGATGGATTAAATCAATATGCAGATACAGTGCTTACTATTAAAAATTTATTAGTAAAAGCATCTGTATTTAGTGCTATCGAATACAATGAAAAAGCAATTTTTACAATAAATAGGGCCAAAGCCTTTGCCATCGCTATTGACGATGAAAAACTTATTCAACGAGTTCAATTTGAATTGGCCATTCAATACTACTTTATGGGGCAATACAAAAAAGCGGTTGATATTTTTGAAGAAATTGTTCCTGTTGCTATTGCTAAACATGACCCTAAATTGAGACGTCGAGTTTATAAGTATTTTTCCAAAAGTTATAAGGCAATGGAAGATTTTGCTGAAGCCTACCCTTATTTGGAAAGATATACCGTTTTGAATGATAGCATTTTGAACGTCAATCGACTTAAAATGATCAATAAACTTACCATTCAATATCAAAGTAAGCAAAGATTGGCTGCGTTGGATGCGTTAAAAAAGGAGCATAAAATCGGTGAAATCAGAGCTCAAAAACAATTGGTGACTATTTATTCTTTCCTTGTAGGGTTGGCAGCTATTCTAATTTCTATTTATTTTTTAATTCGTTTTTTCGTCATTTCTTCTTTGTGTGAAGCTTCAAGGTTGGATGCTTTTAATTTTTGTTGATAAAAGCGAATTAAAAAATAAATAGAAATTAAAAGCATCCAACCTTGAAGCTTCACACAAAGAAGAAATGACGAAAAAACGAATTAAAGAAATGCAAAATGATTATGAATTAAAATCTATGCACTCCATGTTGTCTGGTCAAGAGGTGGAAAGAGAAAGAATTGCTCAAGACCTACATGATAGTTTGGGCGGATTGCTTTCTACTGTAAAATTACAATTCGATGCATTACAAAATAAAGTCCATGGCTTGGAGCGTGTTGATGGGTATAAATTGGTAGATAAATTGATAGATGAAGCTTGTCAGGAAGTAAGGAATATTTCAAACAACATGCAGCCTACTGCCTTGGCGAAGCTTGGTTTAGAAGCTGCTATTGATGATTTGGCCAATAGGTTTCAAGGCGAAAATTATCCTGAGATTGTGATACAATTATATGGTATGGATTTTCAAATGGAATCTACCAATCGCTTGATGATTTATCGTATTATCCAAGAATTATTGATTAATGCACTCAAGCATGCGAATGCCAAAGAAATATTAGTTCAAATTACAAAACAAGAAGATGAAATCATTATTCTAGTGGAAGATGATGGTATCGGCTATGAAAAAGGGCAGGTCAAAAAGGGGATGGGGACTTCAAATATTGAATCTAGGGTTCGTTTTTTGAAAGGAATTTTACAAGTAGATAGTGGTAAAGATAAAGGAACATCTGTCTTAATTAATATTCCACATTTGAAGTAAAAATCTTGTATGAAACTAGCGAACTCTTGTAAAATTTTTATTCTCAATAGATTTTTTGATACTTTGCTTCTTTCCAGTCATTTCGCAATAAGTATCAAATAAAGATTTTGTAGTAGTCAGATAGTTGTACTTTTCATTAGCCAGTAATTGTGCATTTTGCCCAATTTTAGCCAAGGAACCATTGGAGTTGTAGCAAAAATCTAAAGCATCAATAAACTGAGCAATCGAGTCTGCAATAATAACATGTTTTCGATCCTTAACATCTATACCCTCAAGCCCGATAGATGTGCTGACGACAACCTTTCCAAGCGCCATGGCTTCTAATATTTTTGCTCTCATACCACTTCCAGCCAATAAAGGAACAACCATTACCGAATGTTGATTGATGAATTTTTTTGCACAATCCACTTCTCCTACCACCTTCACTCTTGGAATATCCAGCTGCTTCAACCATTTTGGTGTATTTCTTCCTGCAATATGAAATTCCAATTCAGGGAAATGCTTAGATACCAAGGATTATGTGCCTGATTTTGGAAGTTATAAAAAACAAATATCGCTTTCTTTTATTGGCTCTTTGGATTGGATGCCCAATGTGGAAGGGCTTAGATGGTTTTTAAACAATATTTGGTCACCAATTTCTAAGCATTTCCCTGAATTGGAATTTCATATTGCAGGAAGAAATACACCAAAATGGT
>CAMZLN010000056.1 GCA_947311465.1 uncultured Saprospiraceae bacterium | reverse complement strand
TTGAGAATTACGAATTACGAATTGCTGCTCTGACTTGTTCTCTTTCTTACAATTCTTTTCATAAACGACAAACTCATTTTTATCACAATCCTTTTTAATTAGGAATTAGGAATTAAGAATTGAGAATTAGAAATTGCTGCTCTTACTTGTTCTCTTTCTAATAATTCTTTTCATAAACGATATGAGTAAAAAGAGTTAAAATTCCATCAAAGCTCCATAGGAGCGCCCTGTTTGTAGCACCAACGGTGCGACAATTCAAAAAGCTTCGTAGATGCGACCTGTAAGATTATGTGTCATTTTTTTTAGCACTCACCTACTCACCTAGATTGTCGGGAAGACAATAGACTCAACTTCTAAACTTTTTAATTTTAGAAGTAATATTTCCCAAGAATTGCCCCCTAAACTTCTCAACAAGATTTTGCATACGCAAATTCGATTCACCTTCTAAACTTTTTTAAAAAAAACCATCACATTATCATTTTTTGGCATACTTGTTGAATATATATAAATCGAATCGCATGTATTAATAATTAAAATCTAGGACATTTCAATTATAGTTTTTATCCAATATTTCGGATAGAAACCCTAGAAACTAATATTAATAATGCAAAGCAAAATATTAATAAAACACAGAAAGGTTCCCTTTCACTTGAAACACTATAAAATTATGAAAAAGCAAAAATTCAAATTACCTACGTTAAAGATTAGAAGTATTGTACCTGCTAAAAAATTAGTTTCTATTAAAAAAGGAAATGATGGTGGATATACTTGGGTCGGGTAATCTGAGTTAATTTGCAAAAAAAAAGTTTTGGTTACATTTTGAAAAAGGGGATTCCGCAATGGGATTCCCTTTTTTTGTGTTGTACAACCAAATTGATAAAACTAATCTCTTTCAATTGGATCCAATATTTTAATTTATCATTAAATCCAATATCAATGAAAAAGATATTTCAAGTTATAGTGTTAATTGTTTTTGCATCTAGCTGTGCATCCACCAATCAATATGTGAAGTTTCAAGGAGAATCACCTGTACAAAAAAAGGCTGAAAAGGCAAGAATTGTCTTAATTCGACCTGGTTTTATAGGAGCAATCCAAAATTTTAAGATATTCCAAGATGGAATAGAAATTGGCAAATTAGGGCCTAACAGCTATTTATCCTGGGATGTGCCAATAGGAGATGATATTCATTTGTCAAATGTAATCAAATATGCGTATTGGTTTAAGACGCATACAATGGAAGAGCAAATCGTAATTCATCCTAAAGCAGGAAAAACGTATTATGTTAAGCAAAATGTTCTTACAAATATAGAACTTAAAATAATCTCAGAATATCAAGCAAGAAAGTATATCGAACGGATTAAAACGCCAAATATAAAATATATTGATGGTTAGAATATCACTGAATTAGATATTTTATCAATAACATCATCGTTTTAAATAAAAAATCCAAAATTTAACCATTTCTTTTATAAAAAAAACGTAATTTTGCGCCCTATGATTAAAAAGCATTTTTCTATATTTCTTTTTAGTATAATGATATTAAGTTTTTCATGTAAATCTGAATTTGAAAAAATCAGAATCAGTGGAGACAATGATTTGCTATATAAGAAAGCACAGGAATATTATAAGAACGAAGAATTTCAAAGAGCGCAAACGCTTTATGAATTGGTACTTGCAAATTTACGTGGTAAATCTGAAGCAGAAGAAGTATATTTTAATTATGCGTATACTTTTTACCATTTACGTAATTACAATTTAGCTTCCTATTATTTTAAGGATTTTTCAAATAAATTCGTACATAGCGATTATAGAGAAGAAGCTGATTACATGGCAGCCTATGCACACTATAAAATGTCGCCAACCTATTTATTGGATCAAACTTATACCTTGAAAGCGATTGATGAATTTCAATTGTTCATAAATACCTATCCAGAGAGCGATAGAGTCAAGAAAGGAAATAATTTGATCAATGAGATGCGTCGTAAATTAGAAATAAAAGCCTTTAATGAAGGCGAATTATATTTAAATTTACAACAATATGAAGCTGCAACACAGTCTTTTGAAAATTATTTAAAAGACTACCCAGATTCAAAAGATGCGATAAAAGTGAAGTATTTGATTATTAAGGCTGCCTATTTGTATGCTAAAAATAGTGTTGTTACTAAACAAATCGAAAGATATACCGTTGTAAAAGAGAAAGCTGATAAGTTTTTGACGAAAGTCAAGAAAGCAAAATATAAAAAAGAAGTTAGGAAAATCCTTTCCAATACGAATAAAAAACTAAAATCTTTAAATAATGTCTGATATTAAATCAAAAGTACAGAGTTTAAATCCTAATATTCAACCGTTGAATGTTGCAGATTTTGCAAAAGATACGAATAATGTTTACATGGCATTGAATATTATTAGTACAAGAGCCGTTAATTTGAATGTAGATATTAAATCGGAATTGAAAGCTAAATTGGAAGAATTTGCTGAAACAACAGATACGATTCAAGAAGTACATGAAAACAAAGAACAAATAGAAATTTCAAAATTCTATGAGCGTCTTCCAAATTCAGTGTTGATTAGTTTACATGAATATCAAAATGAAGGTCTTCATCATAGATTTGTTGATGAGTCAACAGAAGATATGTAATATTGAATAAATTCAGAACATTAAATAGATTTTTTTGAATAACTTTCAAGGAAAAAAAATATTATTAAGCCTTACAGGTAGCATTGCTGCCTATAAGGCTGCTTTTTTGTTACGACTTTTTATAAAAGCAGGAGCTGATGTAAAAGTGATTATGTCTCAGAGTGCTACAAAATTCATTAGTCCCTTGACTATGAGTACTTTATCGAAGCATCCTGTGGTGACAGATATTAGCTCTGATGACAACTGGAACAATCATGTCGATTTAGGTTTGTGGGCAGATATGATGATTGTAGCTCCAGCCACTGCAAATACAATAGGCAAAATGGCAAATGGAATCTGTGATAATATCGTTTTAGCGGTGTATCTATCTGCCAAATGTCCAGTCTTTTTTGCTCCAGCTATGGATTTGGATATGTGGATCCATCCTTCCACACAAAACAATATTCAAAAATTATTGAGCTACGGGAATATTATGATACCCGTAGGTACAGGAGAATTGGCAAGTGGTCTTGTTGGAGCGGGTCGGATGCAAGAACCTGAAGAAATTTTGTCTTTTATCTCGGAATACGTTTCCAAAGAGCAAGATTTGGTCGGAAAGACAGTTTTGATAACAGCAGGGCCCACCTATGAACCTATAGATCCAGTAAGATTTATAGGGAATCGATCTTCTGGTAAAATGGGAGTGGCATTGGCTATGGAAGCAGAAAGAAGGGGAGCGAAAGTAAATTTGATTCTAGGTCCATCAAAGTTACAATTGAATAGTTCAAAAGTTAAAGTGACAAGAGTTGGAACTGCACAAGAAATGTATGAATCCACAAAGTCTCAATTTAAAACAGCGGATATTATCATTTTTGCAGCCGCAGTTGCAGATTATCGCCCCCAAGAAGTGGCAGATCAGAAGATAAAAAAGAAATCTAAGGAAATGTCGATCCAATTGGAAAAAACCGTAGATATTGCTGCATCTTTGGGCGAAATCAAACGTAAAAATCAATTGACGATTGGATTTGCTTTGGAAACGAACAACGAGTCGGCAAATGCTCAAAAGAAATTGAAGAAGAAAAATTTTGATATGATAGTATTAAATTCACTTCAAGATAAAGGGGCGGGTTTTAATGTTGATACCAATAAGATTAAAATATTTGATAGAAAAGGTGGATTTGAAGATTATGATTTAAAATCAAAGCAAGCAGTTGCTCAAGATATTTTTGACCATTTACGAGAGATATTTTTATAAAAAGGGTAGTTGACTAAATAATTTACAATAAAAGACGTTATATCTTGTAGGGAAAATGAAAGGAATTCAATTCACTATTAGAATTAATAAAACAAAATTAGAAGTATGAAATATATTTGGACACTACTTTTCATGATTACACTTTTTCATGTCAATGCTCAAGAGTTGATTTGGGATGTATCAGTAAATACTCCGAAATTGCAAACGGCAGATCCGAAATTGTTCAAACAACTAGAATCATCAATCCGAGATTTTTTAAATGCTCAAAAGTGGACAGATGATGAATATGAACAAGAAGAAAAGATCAAATGTAATTTACAATTGACTATCATAACCGAATTGTCAGCGACAAAATTTAATGCACAGATTGCAATACAAGCCGTGCGACCTGTTTTTGGGTCAAGTTATGAAACTCCAATTTTCACCCATAGTGACAATGAGGTTTCGTTTACTTATGAGATGTTTCAGCCCATTCAATATTCAGAAGGAATCATAACCGATAATTTGTCAGCCATTCTTTCATTTTATTCTTTATTTATTATAGGATTAGATTTGGATACTTTTGCAGATAAAGGCGGTGAGAAATATTTTACAAAGGCATTGGCACTTACAAGTAATCTTTCAGAATCTATGAAGGCGCAATACAAAGGGTGGTCTGAGCCTAAAAAGCAAAGAATTAATCGTTTTACCATGGTTGATCACATGTTGAAACCAAGAGCGATTCCATTTAGATCTGCAATGTATCAATATCACTTGAAGGGTTTAGATATCATGCATGAGAATCCTGAAGAAGGGCGTGCTGTAATGACTCAAGCGTTAAAAACTGTTAAAGCAGTAGATATTGATTTCCGTGGAGCTGCTTTTTTACAACTATTTGTCAATGCAAAATCATCAGAAATTATTGAAGTGTATAAGAATGGACTACCAGATGAAAGGAATGATGTATTTAAAGTTATGGCAAGAATAGATGGAGCTAATACCTCTAAATATCGATTTTTACGGCAATAATTTAATATCTTAAATTCGTTAAAATAAAACGAATTGCTACTACACACGAAACTATGAATATTAAAAAACCAATCTTACTTTTGGCACTAAGCCTATTTACCATGACTTTTGTGTTGGCACAAAAGCTCAATATTAATTGGAGTCCAGATTATCCAAGTTCAAAAGCTTATTTCAAGGATTTAATTCCCATTAAAGGAGCGAACACAGGATATTATTCAATTGCCGTTAAGCCACCCAATCTTTATTTAGCCAATTCAGCAGAGAAATTATTGATTTCTAAATTTGACAATAATTTAAAATTAAAGAAGAAAGTCAAAAATGACTTAAAATATAAAGGGAAAGTAAGGAAACTTGAAGATGTATTGCAGATTAAGAACGAGATGTATGCTATTACCTCCTTTCATAATCGCAAAAAAGAAATCAACTATCTATTTGCACAGAAGATTAATTCCAATCTTAAATTGGCAAAAAAGCTAAAGAAAATTGGTGAAATCCCGACAAGAAATATTCTTAACGAAGGAAGTTTTGATGTTGTTTTTTCATCAGATAGCTCAAAAGTATTGGTTTACAATGATTTACCCTATAAAAAAGGAGAGCCAGAACAATTTGCATTCAATATTTATGATAATGAATTTAATCCGATTTGGAAAAAGGATATTCGTTTACCGTTTAATGATGAAGATTTTAAAATTGAAAAATACAGAATTGACAACGATGGAAATGTTTTTGTTTTAGGTGTAATTTATAAAGATAAAAGTAAAAGACGAAGACGAGGAGTAGCCAATTATGAATATGTAATCTTATCTTATACCGAAAATGGGACAGAAAGAAAGACTTACAAACTGGGTTTGAAAGATAAGTTCATATCGGATTTAACTTTTAAAATCGGAAAAGATGGCAATTTGATTTGTTCAGGATTTTATTCAGAAAAAGGCACATATTCAATAAAGGGATCCTACTTTTTTAGGGTCAATACAGAAACTGAAGTGATTTTTAATGAAAATTTCAAGGAGTTTGATTTTGATTTTCTTACCGTGCATTTTTCAAAAAGGAAAAAGAGAAGAGCAGAAAAGGCAACACAGAAAGATATTAAGAGCAAGGAGCCAGAATTATACAATTACTATCTAGATGATTTAATTATTCGTAGTGATGGGGGAGCGCTTTTGATAGGGGAACAGTACAATACCTATACCCAATATGTTCAAGATTTTGGATCTTTCAATACAGGACCAAGTTATAGGACAGTGACCCATTATTATTACAATGATATTATTTTAGTAAATATAGATCCTGATGGAGAAATTGAATGGACCGCTAGAATTCCTAAATGGCAACATACAATCAATGACTTTGGTCGCCATTCCTCCTATAAAAAAGTAATATTAAAAGATAGGTTAGTTTTCTTTTTCAATGATATCAATGGAAAAACGGAAAATGAATCGGGATTTTTTTCAAGGTTTAAGGGCAAGGGAGCTATGTTGGAAATGGCAACGGTTACCTATGATGGTAAAGTGGATGTACAACCCATGTTTCAGAATCGAGAGATAGGAATGATGACAGTACCAAAGAAATTTACACAAATTTCTAAAAATGAGGTAATTTTGTATGCAGAATCTTTTAGAAAGTTTAAATTTGCAAAATTAATAATAGAATAGTACATAATATAATTTAACTATTTGATATTCAATTGATGATAAGTTGAATGAAATTAATAAACCGATTAGATTGTGAAAAAAATTGCGATATTCGCATCAGGTACTGGAAGCAATGCCTTAAAAATTGTCCAGTACTTTGAGCATCTCAAAGACGTAGAGATTTGTTTGATAGCATCAAACAAATCAACAGCAGGCGTCTTAGAAATTGCAAAAGAAAATAGCATTCCTTCCTTACATTTTACAAAGTCAGAATTTGAAGTCACCGATCATGTTTTATTGATTTTGAAGCAATTAAATATAGATTTAATTGTTTTGGCTGGATTTTTATGGAAAATTCCACCAGCTATAATTCAAGCATTTCCGAACAAAATAATTAATATTCACCCCGCTTTGCTTCCAAAATATGGCGGAAAAGGAATGTATGGGAAATATGTTCACAAAGCAGTATATGATTCAAAAGATACTGAAAGTGGTATGACTATACATTACGTCAATGCAAAATATGACGATGGTCAAGTCATTTTTCAAGCCACCTGCTCATTAGAACCGACCGATAATCCGTCAACGATAGCCAAAAAGGTGCTGAAATTAGAACATCAGTATTATTGTAAAATCATTGATAAAGTCCTTAAAAACCAATAACTTTGAAAAGTATAATACCTAGAACTATGAAAAAAATCATTATCACACTAAGTTTTCTTATTGCAATTCTTTCCTTTTCGAATGCTCAAGACATGAGCAGGAGACAACATGTGAAGTTTGCGAAAAAGATGTTAAAGACGAATAATTTATTAGATGCTGCGGTTCATTTTGAGAAGGCGGCATCGGCAAAACCAGATGATGATTTGTTCTTTGAAGCAGGTTATAATTATGCATCTGCACGGGATTATGCATCTGCATTGCGATGTTTTTCTAAGATAAAAGACGAGTCAAGTTTTGATGATTTGTACATGTTAAAAGGGCGGATATTGAAAAATTTAGGTAAATATGAAGATGCAATTCAGAGTTTTTCTACCTTTTTAAGTACCTACGATAAGAAAGATAAAGTAAAGAAGGAAAACATTGTCAGTACAGAAATAAAAGGCTGTGAATTGGCCCTGGAAGAGGGGAATTCAGCTTACAGCATAGAACCACTTTCCGAAAATATAAATTCTCCAGAAGAGAATGAGTTTGCAGCTTTTCAAGTTGGGGATTATTTATATTTTTCATCTACATTAGGAGATTTTATGAATGTATATAGATCTGAATTGGAAGAAGGCAACTGGCTTTTTAGTGTAATTCCACAAAATTTCAATCAATTGCAAGGTCAGAATTTTTGTAATGGTTCATTTGCAAAAGACTTAACAAAATTTTATTTCAATATTTGTGAAACCAACAATTATGCTCAATCAGATTGTAGCATTTATTTGATTGAGAATGAAGATGGAAATTGGAGTGATCCAAAGAAATTGCCTGAAAATATAAATGCATTAGGAACAACGAATATTCATCCAGTAAGTGATGTGAAAGATGGAAAGGAATATTTATATTTTAGTTCTAATAGACCAAATGGTCAAGGCGGATTGGATTTGTGGTATGTGACAAGAACTGTTGGAGCAGATTATACTACATTTTCAGCACCTCGAAATTTAGGACCAAAGATTAATACAACAAGAGATGAAATATCACCATTTTATACGAATGGGACACTATATTTTAGTTCAAATGGACAACCGTCATTAGGAGGATTTGATATATTTGAGTCCAAAGGAATGGCTTTTAAATGGTCTGTGGCAAAAAATGTTGGTAGTCCTTTAAATTCATCAGCTGATGATACGCATTTTTTCCAAACAGACGATAATAAATATGGCTATATCACTTCCAATAGAGGTGGATTTGGAAAAGCGTCGAGTACTGATGATGATATTTTCTCTTTTCATCCATCTTCAGCAAATTATTCTTTTTCAGGAAATGTTTTTGACAAATCAAGTAATGTGCCTTTAGATGATATCTCAGTTACTGTTTATGAAAAAAATGGTGGAAATCAAAATTTATTAACATCACAAGATTTTCCTGATGGCAATTTTAATTTAGGTTTATTACCCAATAAAGAATTATTTTTGTCTATATCAAAACCAGGTTATACATCGGAGACATTAACAATTACCACTTTCTCAAATGATGCAACTCATCAAGAGCAATCCATTTATTTGAATATGGAAACTGTGGATTATACAGCAAGTGTAGCAAGTACCAATCCATCATTTTCGACGGAAGTAGTAGAAGAACGTGTTGTAAATAATTCTACAATAAATGAAAATATAACTTCAGAAGTTGTTGTTTCTACTCCTACATATACGGAAGTTGAAAGCACAACATCTTATAATACTACAGCAGAAATACCGTCATATGAGTCGAGTATAGAAAAAAGTTCAACGGTATATGTTCCAACAGTTGCAACAACAACGGAAGCTTTACCTACACGAATAATATCGTATGAGCCATCTATTCAAAGTGCTCCTTCTATATCTACAACTACAATTGCAAATGATAATTTACCAAGAGTGATAAAATCGTATGAGCCTTCTATCCAGAGTGCACCTTCAACATCACCTACATTGATTACAAGTGAAGGGATGCCTACGGTAATAAGATCCTACGAACCCGCTATACAAGGATCCGCAATTATAACAGGTAGTAGTTTGGCCCCATCAAATGAAGTATTGCCACAGTCTATTAAATCTTACGAACCAGAATTAAGCACATTAACACAAAATCAAAATACAAACACAGAATATATAAATGACTCAAATCAGTTCAATTATGATGGTGCTGTTTATACGACACGGTCAAAAACGAAATATGAACCAGGGGCATTTTCTTCTGCGGCGACAAAGCATTCAGGAGTGTATTTTAAGGTACAATTAATGGCAACGAAGAATTTTGATCCATCTGCATCAAGATTCAATTCAGTAAATAATTTAGGGGAGTTGGATACAGAATATCTTTATGAAAAAGAATTGACCAGAGTATTATTATCGCATTTTATATCTTTAAGTGATGCTAAAGATGTAAGGGATTATGCTAGAAAGAATGGTTTTAAAGGTGCATTTGTAGTGAAATATGAAAATGGTCAACGATTGGGACAACATTTTTAAGATGATATAAATATTATTTTTCAATACAATAAACTAGAAAATAGTTGCCAAATTTTTGGTAATGAATTATAAAAGATTTAGAGTAGCTATCTTTGTGGATAGCTGCTTTTATTTTGCCTTCTCCAGAAGGACTTAATTCAAAAGGACCTACTTCAATATGTTGTTTAAAGTCGAGTAGTTTTCTACCATAGGCTTTGTAAAGTGCCTCTTTAGCTCCCCAATAGACGTGTAGATGTTCTATTCTTTGAGAAGGACTCAAACTTTCAAATTCATCATCGTTTAAAAATTTATGAGCTAAACGACTAATTTTTTCAACAATAAATTGAATATCCACTCCAATATTTAAAGGAGAAGCCATCACAGAAACCAAATCGTGAGAATGACTAATAGAAATATAATGGTTGGAATCTACCAAAAAAGGTTTTCCAAAATCATCTTTTAGACACGCTCCACGTACTTTTCTTCCAGACATTCGATGCAACAACCAGCGAGATGCCAACCACTCAATTCGTTTACGACCTTTTAGTTTATCAAACTGGATTTGCTCAATTTCATCAATGACTAATCTTTCTAGAAAAAAATCTTCAGATTCCGTAATTTTCCAGATACCTAGTTCGCCTTGCGGCAATATTTGTTTTTGATAGAAAATTGGCATTTAAAAATTATTTTGGGCAAAGATACTAGAAAAATTAATTTAAAGCTTTTCATTTCTTTAATGAAACTTTTTTATCGAAATTTGAATCAACTCATCACAATCCAAATATACAAACAAGCAAACGGCAACATAAAGATAAATGCATCAAACCGATCCAAAATTCCCCCATGACCAGGAAGTAACGTCCCTGAATCTTTGATATGCAATCCTCTTTTCAACATAGATTCTACCAAATCTCCCAAAGAGCCAAAGACTGCGACAATTCCACCAAGAATCAACCATTCCACCAATTCCAATTCCATGAAGTAGTGACTCAAAATTCCAGCAAGAAGCAACACGAAAAGAACACCACCAATTGTACCCTCCCAAGTTTTTTTAGGAGATATAGCAGGATAAAATGGTGTTTTTCCAAAGATGGAACCCGTAAAGTAAGCACCAGTATCATTCACCCAAGTAAATAATAAAAGTCCCATTGCGATATTGGTATAAAAACCGACTCCATCAAAAAGTACATAAATGAGAACTGCAAACGGCATACCTATATATAGTACACCCAAAGAGATATAAGCTAAATTTTGAAAAGCAGTAGCATTTGGTTTGTAGGCAATTGCATTATTAAACTGATCTAGTGTGACCTGAGCTTGACTATTTCTTGCTAATGCCAATTCATATAAAAAAGCAAGAAAAACCAAGGGAACCAGTAATAGTATAAATAAAGTGGTCCATTGTCTTTGATCAAAAACAATTCCTGTTGCAAAAATAACAGGAAGAGCACCAATTGCACTTGCAATAGTTCTTCGAGTCATATTTTCCTTGCCCAAAACTAAGCCATGAAATTCCCATAAAGCCAATAATGTAATCAACCCAAAAAGCAAAGCAAAGCTCATTTTATTCCAGTAGATACCAGAAACCATTACGATTACAAAAATAATTGCTGTTAATATTCTTTTATTTAATCCTTTCATCTGTTTATTTTTTTTATTAATTGAAGTTAGGCTTTTATTATTTATTTTCATCTTCTTATCTAAATTTTGCGAAAGCAAAATTGTCATATCTCATCATCTTTTAAAAACAAATATTATCATTACAATAAACCAACTCACCTTCTCCACAAGTTTTTGCTGTGGCAAAATCGACTCACCTTCTAAACTCCTCAGTATTCCTAAAAATCAAAGTACTCAAAAAGAAAATAACCCCAACAGAAATCAAAGCCACCCAAACAGGGACTGATTCAATATCATCAATATTCACACTAGAAATTTCTTCACTATACAAATACTGCATAATCACTTGAATCCCATTATTAAAAGCATGTGCAATAATAGGCACCCATAAATTATTAGTCCAATAATATAAATATCCCAAAAGCGCACCAAGTAACATTCTAGGAATGAAACCCTGAAATTGAAAATGAAAAGCACTAAAAATTATAGCAGTAATCCAAATTGCAGCAAGTGGATTTGCAATTAGTTTTCTAATATTTCTTTGAATAAGTCCTCTAAAAATTAATTCTTCACCTATACCAGGAATAATTCCAATTAAAAAAACATTGAAAATCAGCTCCATTGGTCCTGTAGTAATCAACAGATTATTGATTAATTCCCCCGTAGCATCTTCCATATTCATAGCCCAATCAGGTAATGGAATTAATTTATTGATACTATAACTATATTGAATCAAAGGAAACGAAGCTAAAAAAATCCCAATACCCACAAAAATATTTCTCAATAAAGGTATTTTATCCAAATGGAGATAAGTAAGATACTTTCTCTTAGCTACAATATAGGCGGTTAATAATGCAGGTAAAATAAATAAAGTCAAATGCTGAATCAATAACGTATTTCTAAGAAAGTTCCTATCCGAAACACTACTATTCTCAGTCAAGAAAGATTGAATTTCTTGAACAGGAATTCCTTTTGCAAGCGCAAGAAGAAAAATCAATCCAGTTCCAATCATGACCCCCAAGACCAACATATTGACCATTGTAATCAATAAAGCGACCCAAGGAGATTTGGTTTCATAATTGGTTTCTTTTGATAAATTTTCCAAATCGTTCATTATTTTGATTTATAAATTCGTTTTGTCAGCGTAGTTCAAGTAAATTTGCTAAATAGAACATAAAAAACAGCAAATGACAAAATTAAGTGTAAATGTAAACAAAATAGCATGGTTGAGAAATGCTCGTGGAGGAAATTTACCAAATTTGGTAAAAATGTCCCAAGATTGTGAAATTTTTGGAGCACAAGGAATCACCGTTCATCCACGTCCAGACGAGCGTCACATAAAATATGCAGATGTACCTTTAATCAAAGAGATTGTGACCACAGAATATAACATTGAAGGTTATCCCAATCCCGACTTTATGAAACTAGTAATTGAAAATCAGCCAGACCAATGTACACTCGTTCCCGATCCACCCAATGTATTAACATCCAATACAGGCTGGGATACTATAAAAAACGAGTCCTTATTGAAAGATATAATTTCAGAATTACAAAGTCATAATATAAGAGTGTCCTTATTTGTAAACCCAGAGCAAAAAATGATAGAAGGAGCGAAAAGGGTAGGGGCAGAACGTATAGAACTCTATACGGGCGATTATGCCAATCAATTTCACAGCAATAAAGAACAAGCAATTGCCCCATTTATTACTTCTGCAAATTTTGCCAATAATATTGAGATAGGTATCAATGCAGGACACGATTTGAACCTAGACAATCTTAAATATTTCAAAGAAAACATCAATGGATTATTGGAAGTTTCCATAGGACATGCCTTAATCTCCGATGCACTTTATTTTGGTTTAAGAAATACTATCCAAATGTATTTACAACAACTGGTATAATCCACCTACAATTATTGGAAAGACGGTCCTGCCACATAAATATAATTTTTTTCTTAATTTATTCTTCATATTATAATTTTTTATTTAGCTTTGCTCATTGGATATTTTATTTTTTAACTAAATATGGATTAGTATGAAAAAACTTTCGCTATTATTAGTGATGTTACTTTTTGTGGCTGCAAATGCAATCGCACAAAGAACTGTGTCTGGATCAATTACAGATGATGCAGGCGAACCTCTTATCGGGGCAAGTGTCTTGGTAAAGAATACAAATTCCGGAACGGTAACGGATATTGATGGATCTTATTCCATCACGGTACCTGAAGGTGGCAACACATTTGTTGTTAGTTATACTGGATACACTACACAGGAAATTGCTTTAGGCGCTTCAAATGTCGTTGACATTGTTTTGGCTGAAGGGATTACGTTGAGTGATGTTGTGGTTACGGCATTGGGGGTAAAAAGAGAGAAGAAATCTCTGGGTTATTCTACGCAACAAGTCAGTGGAGATGAAGTTACAGCAGTTAAATCTGATAACTTTATGAATTCATTGTCTGGTAAGATTGCAGGAGTAAACATTAGAGCTACTAATAATTTTGGTGGTTCCACAGATGTTGTAATTAGAGGTCACACTTCATTAACAGGTAATAATCAAGCACTTTTTGTTGTTGATGGTGTACCTATTGAGAATGGAGATAGAAATGATGGGGATCAGTCTCGAGGTCAAAGAGGATATGATTATGGTAGTACGATGTCGGATATCAACCCAGATGATATTGAAAGTATCAATGTACTTAAAGGTGCAGCAGCAACTGCTCTTTATGGTTCAAGAGCTTCTAACGGAGCAGTGATTATTACGACTAAAAAGGGTTCAAAAGGAAAAGGTTTAGGTATTTCATTTAGTTCAGGTGCATCTTGGGGAAATATTGATAAAACAACTTTTGCAGAATATCAAGATGAATATGGTGCTGGATATGGTGCGTATTATGATTCTGATGATGGTTATTTTTTATTATCAGATGTTAATGGAGACGGTAACCAAGATGAAGTTGTACCATTGACAGAAGATGCATCTTTTGGAGCGAAGTTCGATCCTAATAGACAGGTTTACATGTGGGATGCTTTTGTTCCTGAATCTCCGAATTACCAAAAATCACGTCCTTGGGTAGCAGCAAAGAATACGCCTGTAGAATTTTTTGAGACTGCTCATACTTACAATAATAGTATTTCTTTTTCTTCGGGAAATGATAAGGGATCTTTTCGTTTAGGATTCACAAATGATAATTCTACTGGAGTTATGCCAAACAGTAAATCTAATAAGAATTCGGTTAATTTTGGTAGTTCTTATGATTTAACAGATAAATTAACGGCTTCATTCAGTGGTAATTTTATTAATGCAAATACTACAGGACGATATAGTACAGGGTATAGTGATAATATTTTGACTTCATTTAGACAATGGTGGCAAACTAATGTTGATATATTAGAACAAAAAGAAATATTTGAAAAAACAGATAAAAATTATACATGGAATTTTAGTTCACCAGGTAGTTTTCAACCAATATATTGGGATAACCCCTATTGGACAAGGTTTAAAAATTATTCAAGTGATGAGAGAAATCGAGTATTTGGTAATGTAGCATTGACTTATAAGCTGACTGATTGGTTAAGTGTAACAGGTAAGTCTTCAATTGATCATTATTCAGAATTACGTGAAGAAAGAAGAGCTGTAGGTAGTGTTGCTTCTACATTTGGAGTAAGAGGTACAAATAGTGTTACGGCGGGTTATATTCGATGGGATCGAAATTTTATGGAAACAAATCAGGATTTGATGTTAAATTTTGATAAGCATCTTTCTGATAATATTTCTTTTCTTGGAATATTAGGATATAATTTCAGAAAAAGTGCTTTGAGTACTAATGGACAAAATACAGAAGGTGGGTTAGCAGCTCCAGGTATTTATTCTATTAAGAATTCATTCGATAATGTTCTTCCTGCACTGGAAGAATTACAAGAAAAAGCAGTAAGAGGTATTTATGCTAGTGCTTCATTCGGTTATGATAATTTCTTATATTTAGATTTGACGGGTCGTAGAGATGAATCTTCAACTCTTCCTGTTGACAATAACACTTATTTTTATCCTTCAGCTACAATGAGTTTGATATTCTCAGAAAAAATGAATGTAGATGCAATTAGCTTTGGTAAAATTAGATTGAATTATGCGGAAGTAGGAAATGATGCACCAACACATGCGGTAAAAACTACTTATGCAAAACCTTCTAACTTTAATGTGCCATTATTTTCTGTGAAGAATACAAGAAATAATCCGGAATTAAAACCAGAAAGAACTAAATCTTTAGAAGCTGGTTTAGAGATGAATTTTTTCAACAATAGAGTTGGATTCGATTTTTCTGTTTATAAAACAAATTCAGTTGATCAAATTATGCCTGTTAAGGTTTCACGAAGCACAGGAAATTCATTTAAGTTTGTAAATGCAGGAGAGATTGAAAACAAAGGTATAGAATTAGCATTATTTGCTACACCAGTTAAAGTGGGCGATTTTAGCTGGGATTTGAATATCAACTTTGCACGTAATAGGAATAAAGTAATTTCTTTATTTGATGGCGTAGATAATTTGGTACTTCAATCTTATCAAGGTGGTGTAACGGTGAATGCTACAGTAGGACAACCATATGGTACGATTAGAGGAACAGGAAGAGTTACAGATGATAATGGTAAATTTGTAGTTGATTCTAGAGGTTATTATACAACAGAAGATGATCAGTTAATTGGAAATGTTAACCCAGATTGGACAGGTGGTATTCAGAATACATTAAATTGGAAAGGATTATCTTTTGGATTTTTAATTGATATAAAGCAAGGAGGTAATATTTTCTCTTTGGATCATCATTATGGAGAAGGAACTGGTATATATCCAACTTCTGCGGGTGTAAATGATAAAGGTAATCCTGTAAGAGACAGTCCAGATGATGGTGGTGGAATTTTATTGCCAAATGCAGTTGATGCAGATGGTAATGAGAATTCAACTTATGCTAATTATGGATATTATGGAGGTGCTGGATATTGGGGCAGAGGAGGAAATGATAGATATACTTATGATGCTTCATTTGTTAAATTAAGAGAGGTAACTTTAAATTTTGCTTTACCATCTAGTTTGTATGATACTTTTGCACAAAATATGTCAATTGGTTTGTATGGAAGAAATTTATGGATAATTAGTAAACATACTCCTTATTCAGATCCAGAAGATGGGCTGGGAGCAGGAAATACTCAAGGTTTTCAGTCAGGTTCATTTCCTGCAGTAAAAATCGTTGGAGTTAAATTAAATATTGGATTTTAAAAAATAATAAATATGAAAAATAATAAAATATTGTTATTACTATCAATAGTGTTATTTGCATTTTCGTCTTGTTCAGATTTGTCTGAATATAATGAAGATACAAAAAACCCAGCAGTGGCAACACCAGAGGGACTATTTAGTAATGCTGTGAAAAATTTAGTGGATCAACAAGTGGATATTAATGTAAACCGAAATGTGTTTAAATTATATGCTCAGTATGTTGCTCAAACGACCTATCCTCAGGAAAGTCAGTATCAAATGGTTACAAGAAATATTCCAAGGAATTATTGGAGTGCTTTGTACAAAGATGTTTTACGTGATTTAGATGAGTCTCGAAAATTGTTGGAGGCTGTAGAAGGAGGTACTGCTGCTCAGAAAATTGATCGGAAAAATCAATTAGCAATGATTGAAATTGTAAGTGTTTATACTTGGGCTACTTTGGTTGATATTTTTGGTGATGTTCCTTATTCTGAAGCATTAGATATCAATAATGTTTTACCGAAATATGACGATGCTCAAACAATTTATAATAATTTGTTCACCAGAATTGAAACAGCTATCAAAAGTCTTGATGTTTCTGGAAATGGGTTTGGTAATAATGATTTTTTCTATGCAGGTAATGTTGATCAGTGGAATTTATTTGGTAATTCTGTTATGTTGTCAATGGCAATGAGAGTTGCTGACGCAGATGATGCAACAGCAAAGAAATATGCGAAATTGGCTTTTGATGGAGGTTTAATATTAGAGAATTCTGATAATGCCGTAATAGATTACTTGAAAGGAGCTGGAACTACAAATCCTGTTTGGCAAGCATTAGTAGAAAGTGGACGTTCTGATTATGTTGGAGCAAATACTTTGATTGATATGATGAATGGATTGAATGACCCAAGAATCGCAGAATTTTATCAAGAGAAAGCAGATACGAATGCTTATATAGGTGGTGTTTATGGAGATGCAAATGGATTTGCTTCGTATTCTCATTTATCTACGAAGCTGCATAAGGCAACTTTTCCAGGTACAATTTTGACTGCATCTGAGATTCATTTTGCTTTGGCAGAAGCTGTAGAGAGAGGTTATGATGTAAGTGGTTCTGCAGCTGGACACTATAAAGCTGGAATTATGGCTAGTTTTGATGAATGGGGTGCAACAGGCTTTGCTGACTATTATATTCAGTCTGATGTTGATTATTCAACTGCAACTGGAGATTGGAAACAAAAGATAGGTACACAGAAATGGATTGCTTATTTTAATAGAGGATTTGAAGGTTGGACAGAATGGAGACGTTTGGATTTTCCTATATTGAATGTGCCTCCAGGATTGACTTATGGAGATATTCCTACTAGATTTATTTACCCTGTTGAAGAGGCAACCTTAAATGGTACAAACAGAGATGCAGCTGCTGCTAAATATGATGGAGATAGTCCAACAGCTAAAATTTTCTGGGATAAATTTTAGAAAATGAAAGTATCTAATTTTTAGTAGATATGTAAGAGCCTTATTTCAATTGAAATAAGGCTCTTTTTTAGTTGAAATTTAAATTTGAATTGATTGGGTTGTATTCTTCGAATAACTATTGGATTCCAACTGGGAAGTAATTTTATTTTTTATTATTAATGGAAAAAGGTTGTCTATATGACAAAATTAGCTGTTTTTAAATCTAAAAGTATATTCCTTAATTTATTTTAATATATTGTATCTTTAA
>CAMZLN010000055.1 GCA_947311465.1 uncultured Saprospiraceae bacterium | reverse complement strand
CGCTGTTTGGGCGAAATGAAATAAATTTCATTTGTCCTTTTAAAGTCTGATGAAATTCATTTCGTCAAGCAAGTCTCGATTTCAGAGAGTCGGCTCCAAATTCGTAATTAATTAACGTCAACTCATCCAGTCTCGACTTTGGAGAGCCGACTCATCAACTCATCACCTAATCAAATATTACAGTATTTTATTTTTGTGATCTTTCATCAACTTCCTACTGAACAATAGTTTCCAAAAAATCATTCTTTTCAGGATAATCCGTTGTATAATGCAACCCCCTACTTTCCCTTCTCATAGAAGCAGCACTCGTTACCAAAAATGCAACCGTAATCAAATTTCTCAATTCACACAACTGCGGAGAAACGGTAGAAGTCGCATACAAGGATTCCGTCTCGTTATATATCAACCAAACACGATCACTTGCCCTTTTCAATCTGACATTAGAACGCACTATTCCAACATAACTAGACATGATTTCCTTGATTTCTTTGATACTTTGAGTGATTAAGACCAACTCTTTGGGGTCCGTAGTACCATCTACTTTCCATTCGGGAATCCCTTTTTTGATTTTGGAATCATCAACAGTTTTGACAATATCTTTTGCAATGCGATGAGCAAAGACCATTGCTTCAAGCAGAGAATTGGAAGCCAGTCGATTTGCCCCATGTAACCCTGTAGACGTACATTCTCCACAAGCATAAAGATTTTTAATCGAACTCTTTCCGACTTCATCTACCTTCACGCCCCCACACATATAGTGACACGCAGGCACTATTGGAATCATTTGTTCTGCAATATCAATCCCAATGCTTAAACATTTTTCGTATATATTAGGAAAGTGGGCGACAAATTTTTCCATATCCAAATGTCTGCAATCCAAATACATATTGTCAACTCCACGCACCTTCATCTCGTTGTCAATAGCTCTGGCGACAATATCTCTGGGCGCAAGAGAGCCACGTTTATCATAATTATACATGAATTCTTCACCATCAACAGTTTTCAAGATTCCACCAAAACCACGAACAGCCTCTGAAACCAGAAAGTCTGGATTGTCACCAGCAGGATTGTAAAGCGCAGTAGGATGAAATTGCACAAATTCCATATTTTCAATACGCCCTTTTGCACGATATATCATAGCCAGTCCATCACCAGTCGAAACCACAGGATTGGTAGTAGATCTATATATTTGACCAGCTCCTCCGCTCGCTAAAACTATTTTCTTTGCAAGAAATGTTTGAATGTCATTGTTTTTTTTGTTCAAAGCATAGACCCCATAGCATTCAATATTTGGAGTAACTCTAATGACTACGTGTCCCAATTGATGTTGAGTAATTAGGTCAATAGCATAATAATGTTGTAAAAGTCGAATATTGGAATATGATTTTGCCTTGGCAATAAGAGCCCGTTCAATTTCTGCGCCAGTGATATCTTTATAGTGTAAAATTCTATTTTCAGAATGACCACCTTCCTTTCCAAGATCATATCCTTTTTTTGAATTTTTATCAAAACGAGTTCCCCATTTGATTAATTCTTTTACTCGAGACGGACCTTCTTTTACAACGATTTTAACAATATTTTTATCACAAAGGTCATCCCCCGCATCTAAAGTGTCGGCGATATGTTTTTCATAATCATCCATATTTTTATCCCATACCGCTGCAACACCACCTTGTGCATATTTAGTATTACTTTCTTCCAGACTGTTCTTGGACATGACCGTAATTTTCAAATCACTTCTTTTCTTGGCAATTTTAATCGCCAAAGTAAGTCCTGCTACTCCAGATCCAATAATTAATACATCAGATTTTATCATTTGTCAATTTCTTTATTTTCAAAAACATATAAATATACGCAGTTGGATTGAAATTGATTGATAATAAAGAGTAAAATTTAATACGCATCTAAATTTAGAGCTTTTTCATAAGCATGAAGTTCGTCGTCAATACGATATGGACTTTTGATTATTAATCTTTTACCAAACTTAATTTGACGCCATCGATATAAATATAAAATAAACTGACTATCCGTAATATTTCCATCTTGAAAGGCTTTTTGTAGAATTTTGTAGTTTGGCATCCTACGAGGAATATTAAAATTACAAAAAACATACTTGCTGAAATTTTTATATCATTTTTTGTTATAAACAAAACAAAATGATTTCAATTTAGATTATTTTTTATTTTATTTTCAATTAAATTTATAAGTTGCATACAGTGCCAGATTTGGCTGAATATAATAATCAGAAAATTTAGACCATCCATTTCGGTCTTTATAAATATTGGTCATGATTGTTGGAGTAATGGAAGCTCCGATTGTCCACCTTTTATTGAGTTTATACTCGACACCCAATAAGTAACCAATCCCAAGATTGAAACTTTGTGCTGTTGATTCTCTAAAAGTGATATTTGAATATTGAGCTTCAAAAGCTAAACCATGAATCAAATCAAATCGATTATATAAACGAACATGATTTTCGGTTCCTATTTTCAGGCTACTATTCCAAAGGTTTTTAGAAGCCATAAACCCAATATCGAAACTTCGATATTTATTTTTTGACATTTGTTTTTTATATAAAAAAGTAATGACAGGTTGAGAGATTCCATATCTCCCATTTCCATAGCTTTGGAAATTTTGAATTTTTAGTCCAATTTGAGATTTATAGTTTTCTTGAGCAGAGACAGAATATGTAAATACAAAAAGTATTGAAACGAGTATTAAAATATTTTTCATGATAAATGGTTTGATTACAAAAAAAGTATTGAATGTTATTTTAAGGATTACAGGAAGTGAAAAAAAGTTGTATTGTTATTATTTTACGCAATTTTATTCTTTTTTGGAAAACTATAGAGCGCTTGCATTTCCAAAAAACATTCAATATCTTTGTCATACAATCATAGAAAATGAATTTGAATACAAATATTATTAGCATTATTATAATTAGCAATAGGTGACTCTATCTGTGAAAATGCTTCTATTATTTAAAAAAGCTCTAACAGATGGATTCTGTTAGAGCTTTTTTGTTGGTTTATCAGCAATAGACACAGAATTAATTTATATTTGCAACTTGAAAAAATCAGAATAAATGTATAAAACGTACAAAGGGCTTAATTTACCCGAAATTGACCAAGAAATCCTGAAGTATTGGGAAGAAAATGATATTTTTGAAAAATCGGTTACTTCCAAACCAGAAGATAATCCTTATGTCTTTTATGAAGGTCCTCCTTCTGCCAACGGAAAGCCAGGGATTCATCACGTCATGGCACGTACGGTGAAAGATTTATTTTGCCGATTTCATACGATGAAAGGACAACGGGTAGAAAGAAAAGGGGGCTGGGATACGCATGGTTTGCCTATTGAATTGGCTGTAGAAAAAGAATTGGGTATTACCAAAGAAGATATTGGTAAAAAAATATCAGTTGACGATTACAACAAAGCTTGTAAGGAAACAGTAATGCGCTACAAAGATATGTGGGACGATATCACTCGAAAGATGGGGTATTGGGTTGATTTAGAAAATCCTTATATCACTTTTGAAGATAACTATATTGAATCTGTTTGGAATTTACTTTCCAAGTTGTACAAAAAAGGATACATCTATAAAGGCTATACCATTCAGCCTTTCTCACCTGCGGCAGGAACAGGACTTAGTTCTCATGAATTGAATCAGCCAGGTTGCTATAAAGATGTGAAAGACACTACTGTCGTTGCACAATTCAAAGTTATCAACAATCAGCAATCAAATTTTCTTTTTGATGGAGATGAAGATGTGAGAATTATAGCTTGGACCACTACTCCATGGACGTTGCCATCGAATACATTTTTAGCTGTCGGGCCAAAAATAGATTATGTTAAGGTGAAAACCTTTAATCCATATACAAAAAAGCCCGTTTCTTTAATTTTAGCGGAAACTTTAGTAGGAAAATGGTTTAAGCCAGAAAATGCAGAATTGGATTTTGATGCTTTTGCAGTAGAAGATAAAAATATTCCATATAAAATCGTTGCGAATTATAAAGGTGCTGATTTAGCGGATGTTCGTTACGAGCAATTGATGCCATATCACCAACCCGAAGAAGGTGACGCATTTAAAGTTGTTAATGCCAATTTTGTAACTACATCAGATGGTACAGGAATCGTACATTGTGCTCCATCGTTTGGATCAGATGATAAAATGGTAGGGGATAAAAACGGAATGGGAGCCTTGACATTAGTGGATCGCCAAGGAAAGTTTGTAGAAGGAATGGATGAATTCACAGGCAGATACGTAAAGGATTACAAAGATGATCCCGATTACGTTGATGTAAATGTAGATATTGCTGTAAAATTAAAATTGGAGAATAACGCTTTCAATGTTAAAAAATACGAACATAGCTATCCTCATTGTTGGAGAACAGATAAGCCAGTTTTGTATTATCCGTTAGATTCTTGGTTTGTTGCTTCTACAAAAGCAAAAGATAGAATGTATGAACTGAATAAAACAATCAATTGGAAGCCGAAATCTACAGGAGAAGGACGTTTTGGAAAATGGTTAGAAAACTTACAAGATTGGAATCTTTCTCGTTCTCGTTTCTGGGGAATTCCTTTACCGATTTGGAGAACTCAAGAAGAAAATGAAGAAGATGTTTTTGAAATCTGTATTGGTTCTTTGGCAGAATTAAAAACCGAATTGGAAAAAGCAAATCAAGTTTTAGGTTTAAATCAAGAAATGCCTAAGGATTTACACCGTCCTTATATAGATGCGGTTACGTTAGTATCTCCTGCAGGCAAACCAATGACTAGAGAGTTGGATTTGATCGATGTATGGTTTGATAGCGGCTCCATGCCTTATGCACAATGGCATTATCCTTTTGAAAATGAAGAAAAATTCAAAAGAAATTTCCCTGCCGATTTTATCGCCGAAGGTGTAGATCAAACAAGAGGATGGTTTTTTACTTTACACGCCATTGCAGTAATGGTTTTTGATAGTGTAGCTTATAAAAATGTTGTATCAAATGGACTAGTTCAAGACAAAAAAGGGCAAAAAATGTCAAAACGTCTTGGAAATGCAGTAGAACCTTTCGGAACATTAGAGCAGTTTGGAGCAGATGCCACTAGATGGTATATGATTTCTAACGCTCAACCTTGGGACAATCTAAAGTTTGATGTAGATGGAATTGGCGAAGTGAGTCGAAAGTTTTTCGGAACACTTTACAATACCTATTCCTTTTTTTCATTGTATGCTAATATTGATGGATTTTTCCACAAGGAAGCATCAATTCCATTAGAAAACCGTCCAGAAATTGATAAATGGATTATTTCATTATTGAATACTTTAACCAAAGATGTAGAATCTGATTATGCGAGTTATGAACCGACGAATGCTACTCGAAAAGTTCAAAATTTCGTCAATGACCACTTGAGTAATTGGTATGTGCGTCTTTGTCGCCGTCGTTTTTGGAAGGGAGAATATTCAGAAGATAAAATTTCTGCCTACCAGACATTGTATCAATGTATGAATACGATCACAAAATTGATGGCACCTGTTGCACCATTTTTTGCAGATTGGATGTATCAAAATCTAAATAATGCCACACAATTAGAAAGTAGCATCTCTGTGCATTTAGCAGATTTTCCTGCTGTGGATGAAAAAGCCATCGATAAAGCATTGGAACAAAGAATGGATTATGCACAGAGAATTTCATCTTTGGTATTGTCATTGAGAAAGAAAGATAAATTACGAGTTCGTCAACCGCTTCAAAAGATTTTGATTCCAATTTTGGATGATAAATTCAAGGAACAAGTTGAGCAGATAAAAGATTTGGTCTTATCTGAAGTAAACATCAAAGAGATTGAATATTTGACAGACGCATCAGGCGTTTTGAAAAAGAAAATCAAGCCTAATTTCAAGACATTAGGTCGTAGGTTGGGCAAGAATATGAAACAAGCTGTGGGTATTATTTCAAGTTTGGATCAAACAGCTATTGCCAAAATCGAAGCCAATAACACCTACAACTTGAGTATTAATGGTGAAAATTATGATTTAACTTTAGAAGACTTTGAAATTGTAACGGAAGATATTCCTGGCTGGAAAGTCGCCAATGATGGATCTATTACAATTGCAATGGATATAACGATTACACCAGAATTAGCGGCAGAAGGAATGGCGAGAGAACTGGTTAATCGGATTCAAAATATCAGAAAAGATAAAGATTTTAACGTGACCGATAAGATAGTCATTGAAATTCAAAATGATGATAGCATTATTGCTGCGACTGAGCAGTTTGGGGATTATATCAAGACGGAAGTTTTAGGACTGGAGTTGTCTATGATTGATAATTTAGAAAGCAGTGATGAGATTGAGATTGATGGAGTTGTTTTGAAAATACAAGTTAAGAAAGCATAAGAAAAGAATTGTATTGAAGAATTGTATTGAATAAAATGAGCAGGTGATTTATAAATGCCTGCTCATTTTTTATTAATTCAATTGAAACTACATTTTGTCTACATTCATTATTATCTGTCTAGCAGCAACATTTGAAGATGCACGAGCACCAATTTATCTTGCATTTTAGGTGAATTTAGGATTATATTTCATTCAAAATTTTCACCTATCCGATTTAGAAAATTCCTTATTCTTCTTCACAGGATTTTCATGCATCTTAATAAAATTACGACGTGTTCTGAAAATATCCATTGCAGTGTACATCGCATGTCTAAATGAAGAAGGATTCGCCATGTTCTTACCCGCAATTTCAAAAGCAGTGCCATGATCTGGAGATGTTCTGATTGCAGATAGTCCTGCGGTGAAGTTGACTCCATTTCCAAAAGACAAAGCTTTAAAAGGAATCAATCCTTGATCATGATACATCGCTAAAATACCATCATATTTTTTATATTCACCAGAACCAAAAAAGCCGTCTGCAGAAAATGGCCCCATAACGATCATCTTATTCTTTTTGGCTTCGATGATTGCAGGAAGAATGACTTCAATATCTTCTTTTCCAATCGATCCATCATCACCAGCATGAGGATTTAGCCCCAATACAGCAATTAGCGGTCTTTCGATACCAAAATCTTGTTTTAGAGAAGTATGGAAGATGTTTAATTTTCTTCTTATTAATTTTTTGCTTAATTTTTCTGTTATATCTTTTACTGGAATGTGATTTGTGACAATACTTACTCTTAAGTCGTCATTTACCAAAAGCATCAAAGATTCATCCATACCAAAAGCATTGGTCAAATATTCAGTATGTCCGATATATTTAAAACCCGCTTCTTGCATTGCCTTTTTATGAATAGGAGCCGTCACCATAGTATCTATAAGTCCATCTTTCAAGTCTTTTGTTGCAGCATCAAGTGATTTCATAGCATAAACTCCACCTTCTTTACGAAGATTTCCTAATGAAATAGATACATCTTCTTCCCAGCAATTTACAACATTTATTTTATCAAAACTAAGTCTTTCTGCATTTGAAATGCCATGAAATTTAAAATCCAAATCATCTCCAAGTGTATTCTTATGATAAGTAACAATTTTCATCGAACCATATATTACAGGTATGCAATATTTCATAATACGTTTATTGGAAAGCGCTTTCAATACAACTTCAAGACCAACTCCATTTATATCCCCAACTGTAATTCCTATTTTTATCTTTTCCATTCTTCTATAAATTTTTAAAATAATCAACCATTAAACGAACTCCCACACCTGTTCCGTCTTTCGTTCGATATGTATTTGATTTTTTAACAAATGCAGCTCCTGCAATATCAAAATGAACCCAAGGATAATCTACGAAATGTTCCAAAAATTTTCCTGCGGTAATCATTCCAGCACTTGGGCCACCAAGATTTTTTAAATCGGCAATATTAGATTTTATATATTCTCCATATTCTTTCCACAAAGGAAATTCGACAAGCCTTTCGTAAACGTTTTCTCCACTAGCAATCAAATCTGCCTTAACTTCTTTGGAAGCAGTTCCCATAAAACAAGTCCCTTCACTTCCCAATGCTCTAGCCGCAGCACCAGTAAGTGTTGCAAAGTCCATCACCAATTCAGGATCATATTTTTTAGCGTAGTGCAATGCGTCTGCAAGTACCAAACGACCTTCTGCGTCCGTATTAAGGACTTCTACTGTTTTTCCACTGTACATTGTAATTACATCTCCAGGGGCATAGGCTCTATTTCCTGGGCGGTTGTCCGTAGAAGGAACAAGTGCTACAACATGTACGGGAAGTTTAATTTTACTGATGGCAGCGATAGCTCCAATCACGGTAGCGGCTCCCCCCATATCAGATTTCATGAAATCCATTGAGTTGGCAGTTGGTTTCAAGCTCAACCCACCAGTGTCATAAACGATACCTTTTCCAACTAAGACGATTGGTTTTTTATTTTTTGCATTTTTCGGTTTCCACTCCATTATATTAAAGGTAGGTGGATCAAAACTTCCTTTATTTACAGCCAATAAACCACCCATTTTTAGGCTTTCGATTTTCTTTTTATCGAAAACAGTTGCTTTGAAACCATGTGATTTGGCCAGTTTTTTTATTTCTTCTGACAATTGCTCTGCCCCTAGAAAAGAAAGCGGCTCATTGACAAGGTCACGTGCAATGCAAGTAGCTTCGCAAATCGCAACCAAATCATCCACTTTGTTTTTAGTTACATGTCCTTTAAAAAAATCTATCTTTTGAAGATGATGTTTTTTTTCTCCATTGGATGTACTGTATTTAAGAAATTGATAATTACCAAGAATTAGCCCTTCAGCAAAATCATAGATATTATCTTCTTGAGAAAAACTTAAAAGGCATATTTCCTTCATTTTGTGATGCTCAATTACAGAAAGCATATCACTTCCAGCATTTCTTCTCTCCTCAACCTCGTGATATGGAGAGTCATTCTTTTTTAAGATTTGTACAATTATTCCTCCTTTTGATTTTGGGAAATAAGTATAAAAAATCTTTTCTTTGATGTTTCGTTTCAAATATGAAACTTCATCTTTATTTAAAAATTCGCTGGTCCAACCCAGGTTTTTTTCGTCTGTAAGTATTAAAATATTATTTTTACTTGCGTGCGCATTTATTATCGCTATCTTCGTGTTCATCAATACTGTATATTTTAAAATTTCGTTTTGCCTAAAAAAAGGACAATATAAGATGTTTCTAACACTTAATGCCTAGAATATTTAGAAAAATTCTAATTTAAGGCTAAATTACGTGCTCTTAATTATATTGATAGTAGAATTAGGTAATAAAAAACTTAGGATTGAATAATAATTCATTATACTCATATTAGTAAAAATCTGTTACAATTGAAGGCAAAGAAATCATACGGACAACACTTTCTTAATAATCCAATCATTACCGAAAACATCGTAGAAGGACTATCATACTCTGGGTATGAAAATGTTTTGGAAGTGGGGCCAGGAAAAGGAGTATTGACTGAATTTTTAATTAAAAAAGATGTTAATGTAAAAGTAGTCGAAGCAGATAGAGATATGGTCAATCATTTATTGTATCGTTTTCCAAATTTTGCGGACAATATTATTCAAGCTGATTTTTTGAAAGTAAAGATGATGGAAATGTTTGACGGAAATCCATTTGCATTAATTGGAAATTATCCATATAATATTTCATCTCAAATTCTTTTCAAAATGATAGAAAATAGAGATTTAATTCCTGAAATGGTAGGCATGTTTCAAAAGGAAGTTGCAAAAAGGGTGATTGCTCCGCCAGGTTCAAAAGTCTATGGAGTAATCAGTGTATTGATTCAAGCATATTATGAAGGGACTTATTTGTTTGATGTAAATCCAGAAAACTTCAATCCTCCACCAAAGGTAATGTCAGGTGTGATTCGATTGACAAGAAAGAATCAAACCACGCTGGGATGTGATGAAAAATTGTTTCGAGCAGTAGTTAAGTCTGCTTTCAATCAAAGACGAAAAATGTTGAGAAAAACACTGAAACAATTTCTGCCCAATGTAGATTTACAAAAAGAAATATTTTTTACAAAACGACCAGAAATGCTTTCTGTTGAAGAATTTATTACATTAACCAACTGGATTTCTGAGAATAAATCAAAAGAATAGAACTATTTATTGAAAATTTAAGTTACCATACATATATAATAATCAAACTAATATAAAATGAGTTTAGAAAAAAGAGTCATGGAAGACATGAAAGCTGCCATGAAAGCAAAAGACAAAGTGGCATTGAGAAGTATCAGGTCATTGAAAGCTGAGATTTTGAAATTCAAAACAAGTGGAACTGGAGAAGAATTAACAGCAGAGCTTGAAATCAAAATGGTTCAGAAAATGGTTAAGCAAAGACAAGAGTCTTATGATGTTTATGTTCAACAAGGAAGAGAAGATCTTGCCACTCCTGAGAAAGAAGAGATGGAAGTTTTGACTAAATATTTGCCTGAACAATTGGATGAAGCGGCTTTAAAAGATGTAATTTCTAAGGTTATCGCTGATGTTGGAGCAACGTCCATGAGAGATATGGGAAAAGTGATGGGAATTGTTTCCAAACAATTGGCAGGAAAGGCAGATGGTAAAATGATTAGTACGATGGTTAAGACGTTATTGTCATAACTCTTGTCAATATATTGAAAAGGTGAGTTGAGCTCATCTTTTCAATTTTCACCAATCGGATCAATACAATTTCATGAAATTATCTTTTTTGAAAAATACTATTTTATTCTTACTTGCATCAATTTTTCTAGGTTGTACAGCTGAAAACACTAAAACTAGAACACTTTTTGCTACAATTACTGAGGATACTTCATTTTTGGAAAACCTTTTATCCGATACAACCGCTATCACATCACGTATCAACCGTTTTAACGATTTCTTTGATGCTGAAGAAGATGTATATGCCAGCAAGAATCGTGACTTGTGGCAACAGCCACAGACTATTATAAATTATTTGGGAGACCTTCAAGGAAAAACACTTGCAGATATTGGTGCTGGTCCTAACGGATATTTTACTTTTATTATAGCTACCAGAACAAATGTTGGAAAAATAGTAGCCATCGATATTGATAAAGATGCCTTAAAATACATTGATGACTATAAAGAAAACCTGGATGAAACACAGGGGAAGAAAATTGAGACCAGACTTGTCTCTCCTTCAGATCCACAGATTAAGAATGAAGAAGTTGATTTCATATTAGTGTCCAACACTTTGACCTATATTAGTGATCGGTTAGAATATCTTAAAAAATTAAGATCAGGGCTTTCCAAAAATGGCCAGATTTTGATAATCGACAGCAAAATGAAAAAATTACCTAAGATTTTTCCAAGTAGAGAATTTAGAATGCCATTGTTTGAAATGGAAGAATTAATTGAGCAAGCAGGTTTTACTCATATTTTATCGGATGATTTAGTTTTGAATTATCAATATATTATCCTTGCGAAAAAATAAGATTTACATCTTTTTTACCGTTTTTACTTCTAATTTTTTCCTTTCTAAGACAGCAATTGCAACTGGACCACTAAACTGTTCGGGCAAAAAATACGCAATACTTATATATTGTTTATCAATCTTAGTAATGACTACTTTAGAATTATCATAACAAACATCTTTACCCACTAGAATCTTTTCTACAAATACAACCTTGTGTCTATTCGATGATGTACGAACAAAAGAACCACTACAAGCAAGTGAAGGGTAGGTTATTTTTATATTCTTTTTTGAATTATATTCCAAATCAATTGACCAAGCAGATCCATCAGTATATTGATAACCTGTTCCCACCCAATGACCTTTAAGCCAAGATTGTGCTTGAACGTCAGTATTCACAAAAAGAGATAAAATGATAACTAAAAAGAAGTAAAATTTTTTCATTGGATTTTGATTTTCAAGGTAAAGGTAAAAAGGGCTTCTATATCATTACGAAATAGAAACCCTTTTTATTTAGTACAATATGTACTCGAAGTAATGATTAGTGATTATGACCGAAGTGCTCGTTCACTACGTAATCCATTTTACAAGCTGGACATTTTCCTGCTTCAGCTGCTCCACTTCCTTCACAATGCATTGGGCAGATATATTTTGAAGTATATTCTGGTCCTTTTTTGCCGGTTACGGCTTTAGCAGCATCCTTTGCCATTCCTTTGGCTCCGTCTACAACTTTTCCTGCTGCATCACCTGTTGCTTTGGCTGCATCTTTAGCGCCATCTACAACTTTTCCAGCTACAGTTCCTGCTGCTGCGGCTGCTGCACCTGCGGCACCTGCTGCTGCACCTGCAACTGTTCCCACTGCTGCACCTGTTGCGGCTGCTGCACCTTTAGCTGCATCTGTTGTTGCGGCTGCTGCATCTTTAGCCTTTTCTTTGATGTTGTTTGCTGTTTCTCCACAAGAAGTAAAAGCAACCGCTACCATAAGTGCAGCCAATCCGAAGAATAATTTAATTTTGTTCATTTTCGATATAGTTTAAATAATTAATAAAAATTCATTGATAAATCAATCATTAAGATTAAATAATAGATTGATGAATGTTTTTAGAAATACTTTGGTTCGTGAAATTATATTTTTCACTATAAAAGCAAAACTAAATAAAAAAGAACATCTATTTATGGGAAATAGAATAAAATGTGGGAAAAATAGGGGTTTTCAACTAAAAAAGGTGACCATTTGTCCTGGAAAAACAAAAAAATATAATATTTACATCAAAACAGTATAGGCGGATGCATAAGAACGACCTGCCAAATGATTGCAACTAGCCCTAAAATGATATACAAAATTCTATGTACAAAAAATTTTAATTTTGATTGATTAGGATAAAAGCCCATCATGTTCAGTAGTTCAGTGTAAAATATTTTATCATCGGATAAATCTTCTAATCCATGAGATTTATTCATCAAACATTTACCAAAGACGAGAAACTGAGCCATTAAAATAACATATACCGTTATCATCAAATACCAAGAAAAAAGAAAAGGACCTGTCCAAGCGATAATCACCAAAAGAACATGAAACCAAAACATGAAATTTAACTTACTCTCTATTTTTTTTGTCATAATTAAATTCGTATTAATATCCATCCATTAAATACATAGTGCTTTTGAAATGAATGGCACTATGTATTTAATGGATGGATATTAATACGAATTTAATTATGACAAAAAAAATAGAGAGTAAGTTAAATTTCATGTTTTGGTTTCATGTTCTTTTG
>CAMZLN010000054.1 GCA_947311465.1 uncultured Saprospiraceae bacterium | reverse complement strand
TTTATTGACAAAAGTTTGGCTTGTGTCTATTCCTTGGCTAATATCTTCTACTGGTTTTAAATGGTCATTATTATCTTCATCGTCTGCAACAAAAACCATTCTATTCCTCCAATTTCCAAAAGACTCATATTTTAAATCATAATCAATTAATTTTTTAACTACGCTTTTTGCCTCTGAAACAGTCGAAACAGTCAATCTTCCAATAGCTAAATCTATGGCACCATTTAATGCAGCTCCTTCACCATCACTAATCAAACCAAAAAAATCATCTGAGGGAAACGAATGTAATGGAAAGAAAGAATTTGTTTCGAATACAGGGATGAAGTTTTTAGGGTTTGCAGCCTTTTCAATATTACGAAAATCAAAAGATCCATCTCCAAACAAAAGTACATATTTAAAATTTTCATTTCTATCTGCAATCATTTTAACAAAATCTCTGATTGCAGTGGGTTCCTTACGTCCCGATGCAAATTCATTATACACATGCCCTACATTTACGACTTCAACTTTTAATTTATCATGATTACGTCTGTGTTTGGCGAGAGCATTGGCCTCGTTCCAGAATAATGGATGCGTAATGATGACCAATTCAACATCTCTAAGTTTATGAATATTTTGATTATCAATTTTTGTCCCAGAAACAGGTGTTGAAAAATTTGCATTTTTGTTAAAAACGACAAAGGTATTTAGCGATTCACTTAAAATATTAAAGCTAGTCGATTGCCCTGATTGTTGCGTTGGCATTTGGAAAGGATTCATTTTATTACTCACGTTCCAAACTAAGGCATCAGTACTGGTATTTCCTATTTTAAATTGGACGATTCCTTTTCCTAAAGAGCGACTATCTCTAAATATAGTTTGATTGCCTCGGAGATTTAGCTTTTGTCGTCCAATCATCGAGATGAAATCTAACATTCCAAGTGATGTACCATTTCGTAAAGGATATTCAAGATTGATGTCGATTTTATTTGACTTAGCTTTGAATTTAATGTCCATTGTTTTTACTTGGGCTAAATTAATCTCAATTTCACCTAAATCGACAGCAGGGAAAGGATTACTAGTAAATGTCTGTCCATTGGTAGCAACTTGAAATTGATTCGAAATATTACTTCGCCCTAAAAAATCAACTACCAGCCTGACCGAATCAGATGTAATCAAATCAGGCATTGAAAAAGTAGGATAACTTTTTTTGTTATTAAGTTCACCAAATTTATCCCCAAACCATTGAGTACCACTTCCATGAGTAGAAGATTTATCAGATAAGAAATTATATTTATCTTCTTCAAAATGAAAAAGGGCGTCCCCTTCATCGGTTGTATAAGATGGATTGGTTTGCTTTGTAGCATTTTTGATTCTCATTCCATTATTACCGCCTATTTTTAAGAAGTAATAATTGAAATCATCATACGGGTTTGCATGATGAGTGTATTTATCTTTTTGTAAATTGTAAGTCCAAGTTTTTGTATTTTCTGCAAAGAATAGGACTTTATCATTTTCGTTAAATTTCCCATCAGTTTCCCCTAGTACGAGTATTGGAATTTCGACTAAATCATCAATTCTCGGTTGCCCAACGGTATGAGATAATATTCCCCCACCAGCACCGTATATTTTTATAGTTTTTGGATTCAAGTTATCGACATCAATCCCTAAAGAATCTTTTAAGTAGTTGAAATTAAGTTGATGGATTCCTTGCGAAGAAATACCTATTTTATATATCTCTCCATTTGAAAGGACTGAAGTATAAGTGTTGTCTGGTCCTCTTGATTGGATTGTTTTAGAAGGTTTCAATCTATAAGAAAGATCAAAAGAGATTAATTTTTCATAGACATTACCTTTTTTCCTAATAGGTATAAAACTAATTTTACCAATAAAAGAACGGCGTTCTTGCTCGACCCAAGCCTTAATTTCAATTTGATTTGAAATCAAGTCAAAATTTTCTTGATTGGTTGAATTCAAGGGTTTATAAACGGGATTAATAATTTCAGCAATGATATCTCCACGACTTTGAACATCAAAGATTTCGTTAAAATAAGGAAGTCTGTTGGTATGAGATGCATCTTCAAAAGTAAGGTCATTTTCAGACCAATTCAAAGTCACCCTAGAATTGACTTGAGCGAAGAGAACGATATTGCATAATACTAGACCAAGTGTAAATATTTTTTTCATTAAAACTTATTATTTTAGTTTATAAACGCCAAAGTAAATAAAAGTAACAAATTCAATTGAATTTATAGCAAAAAAAATCATTGAATCCAACAAATTTGGAAAACGGTAAATTTATTCGTTTCTTAGCTAATCGTTAAGAAATTATTCCTCCAAATAAAATTTACATAAAAAAAAAACGTTGAGTATTAAGTAATATTGTTTCTTAACAGTCGGCAATTATACAAAATGACAAAAAAAAATATTTTCATAGTTTTCATATTTTCTTTGATCTCAATTATGGGTCAAGCTCAGGATCCTGTATTTAGTCAATTTTACATGACACCACTAAATATGAATCCTGCCTTTGCAGGGAATACGGATTTGCCGTTGATTCATATTAATTATCGAAATCAATGGACATCGTTTCCCACTGCGTATAGTACTTATGCTGCAAGTTATGACCAATATTTTGAGCGTATGAATACGGGTATTGGGATGCAAGTGATTGTTGATGATGCAGGAGATGGTATATATAAGACAAGTAGTTATAGCGGATTTTTCTCTTATAGATTAATAATTAAGAGAAATTTGTTTTTAAAATTTGGTGTAGAAGCGGGAGCTATACAACAAGCATTGAATTGGGATAAGCTAGTTTTTTACAATCAAATTGATCCAATTGGAGGGATTGATCCCAATTTATTGTCAGGTGAAACAAGACCCGAATCTCTTAATCATACCCGCTTGGATATTTCGTCAGGTATATTACTTTACAGTCCTAAGTATTATTTTGGAGTATCTTTAAAACATATTAACACACCCAACGTATCCTTTCTTAATATAAATAATAATTTAGCTCAAGGCTGGCCGATGCGAATTTCTTTACAAGGAGGAATGCAAATCACTTTGACAGAGCGCAATAAAAAAAGAGAGGGCTCGTTTATATCACCAAATGTAATATTTGTAAAGCAAGGAGCATTCTCACAAATAAATATAGGAGCTTATGGCGGAATTGGACTTATTTTTGCAGGAGTGTGGTATAGACATGATTGGACGAATGCTGATGCTGCAATATTTTCGCTAGGTTTTAAGAAAAGTTGGTTCAAAATTGGCTATAGTTATGATTTAACCGTATCAAAATTAGCATCACAACGTGGAGGGAGTCATGAATTAGCATTAACGCTAAATTTTGATATAAATAGACCAAAAAAAGTTGATTATAATGATTGTTTTGAGATTTTTAGATAGAAATGGTTAAAACAATAAAATTAGAACGTTAAAAATTGTAAAGCATATAATTCAATTTACTATATTTGCTTTTAATTATATAAAAATACGTGCATTTTTAAAAAGGTTTGGTTTTAAGGGTGCAAGAAATACTATTTGTTAAATTCGGCTAAACAGACAAAAAAGAAAATTTAAAATGAAGAATTTATTTAAACTTAGTACGCTATTTTTTGCAATCCTAGTGATTGCATCATGCGGAAAACAAGAAAGATCATCATCAACAGGTTGGGCCTATAATGACCAAAAATGGGGTGGATTTGAGAAAAAAGATTACCAAGGTCAGGTTACTGGTCCAAATTTAGTACTGATAGAAGGAGGTACTTTTAGTATGGGACAAACAGAGCAAGACGTAATGTTTGAATGGAATAATGTCGCTAGGCGAGTAACTGTATCTTCCTTTTATATGGATGAGACAGAGGTTTCAAATATAGATTACAAAGAATATTTATATTGGTTGTCGAGAGTTTTTGGAGAAACCTATCCAGAAGTTTTGACCAATGCCAAACCAGATACCTTAGTTTGGAGAGAGGAGTTGGCTTATAACGAGCCATTCGTTGAGACTTATTTTAGACATCCAAGTTATGATAACTATCCAGTAGTTGGAGTAAACTGGCTACAAGCTAATGAGTATGCTCAATGGAGAACAGATCGTGTAAACGAAATGGTTTTAATTGAAAAAGGAATTCTAAATACCAATGCGGAGCAAAAGGATGAGGATAACTTTAATACTGAAGCTTATTTGCTAGGTCAATACGAAGGAAGTGTTAAGAAAAATCTTAAAGATTTGAAAACAGGTGGAGAAAGATCTGTATCTTTTGAAGATGGAATCTTACTTCCAAGTTATAGACTTCCTACTGAGTCTGAGTGGGAATATGCAGCTTTGGCTTTGGTTGGAAATCAAGCAACAGATAAAGATGAATTGATTACAGATAAAAGAATTTATCCTTGGGATGGAAACACTGTAAGACAAAGAGTAAGAAATAGAGATCAAGGTAAAATTTTAGCTAACTTCAAAAGAGGAGCGGGAGATTACATGGGTATGGCTGGTCACTTGAATGATCACGCGCACATCACTTCTCCAGTAAGAGAGTTTATGCCAAATGATTTTGGATTATTTAATATGGCTGGAAATGTTTCAGAATGGACAATGGACTTGTATAGACCTATGACAAGTTTGACATTGAGAGATGTTGAAAATCAAGATTTGAATCCATATAGAGGTGGAAAGTTTGAGGAGAAAGTCTTAGACGAAAACGGGATTCCTGTTGAGAAAGATAGTTTAGGACGTATTCGTTACCAATATGTGAAAGATGATGATGTAGCTACTAGAGAGAATTATAAGCGTGGACAAGTTTATAACTATTTAGATGGTGATGAAGATTCTGAAGTTATGTATAACTATGGTAAAACTACTTTGGTAAGTGACAAGGCAAGAGTTTATAAAGGTGGATCATGGACAGATAGAGCTTACTGGATGTCACCAGGAACAAGAAGATTTAAGGAAGAAGATAAATCTGATCGATCTTTAGGATTTAGATGTGCAATGACAAGAACGGGTGGTCCGACAGGAAATGAAGATACAGGTGGAAATCACTTTAAATTCAAAAGAAAGACTACAAAAAGAAGATATAAATAGTAAAAATATTATTTAAGAATTTTATAAAAAAGTCTCTATCAATTTGGTAGGGACTTTTTTATTTTTGTAATTTTAGGAAGGTTAAAAAGATGGACATGTACTTATCAATAGAAGAAATATATCAATTGTATCTTAAATCCAATAAAGTATCTATTGATAGTAGAACTATTGGGCAACAAGATTTATTTTTTGCAATTAAAGGCGAAAATTTTGATGGGAATAAATTTGCAAACAAAGCAATAGAGCAAGGTGCGAATGCTGCAATTATAGACGATGTTTCTTTAAGTAAGAAAAATTCAAAATTCGTACTTGTTAAAAATGTAATGAAGACGTTGCAAAAATTGGCAAATTATCATAGGAATCAATTTAAAATTCCAGTTTTATCAATCACAGGAAGTAATGGAAAAACAACGACTAAAGAATTAATTGCTTCTATCCTGTCCAAAGCTCATAACGTACATTACACCAAAGGCAATTTTAATAATCATATTGGAGTGCCTCTTACACTTTTAGATATGCCTCTTTCTACAGAAATCGCTGTCATTGAAATGGGGGCGAACCATTTGCATGAAATTGAATTTCTTTGCGAGATAGCAAATCCTACACATGGATTAATTACAAATATCGGAAAAGCACATTTAGAAGGGTTTGGAGATTTGGAAGGAGTTAAAAAGGCGAAGGGTGAACTTTTTGATTTTCTAAGAGCGCATGATGGTATCGTATTTATAAATGAAAAAGAATCAATTCTTGAAAGTATTTCAAAAAATATTACAAAAATTGGTTACAAAGCAGTAGCTAATTTGAAAGAAAAGGGCTATCAATATAAATTATTGAGTGCATCACCTCAGATTGAATTTCAATATTTGAATTCAGACGATGAAATAATCAATATTTCTTCAAGTCTATATGGCGTTTATAATTTTCAGAATATTATGGCAGCTACGACAATTGGCCGTTATTTTAAGGTGAGTAATGAGGGTATTGCACAAGCAATATTGGACTATATTCCTACCAATAATAGATCACAAATTATTAATTTTCAAAAAAACATTATTTATTTAGATGCTTATAATGCAAATCCAAGTAGTATGTCAGCAGCACTATTAAATTTTTCATTATTAGAAACGGAAAGAAAAATTGTGATATTAGGAGATATGCTTGAATTAGGAAAATATTCTAGAATTGAACATGAAAAAATATATGAATTAGCAAAAAGCCTAAATTTTGAAAAAATAATTTTAGTAGGTCAGGAATTTGAAGAAATAGATACACCAAATCATTTTGAAAATGTTGAGCAACTAAAAAAATGGTGGCTACATGAAAAATTGACTGATTATCATGTACTGCTCAAAGGGTCAAGAGGAATAAAACTGGAAAAAATGCTAAATTAACTATCCAAACCTACGATAAGCTTGTAGCAGTCTATCAGGAAGTTCATTTTTTGTTGCGGTCAAATAGTCGTTATAAGTACAAGGAATCAATTGGTGACGAATATGCCTTTTTTTAGTTTTTATCGGAAATTGAATCCACCATCTACCACTTTTTTTGCTTTTCCAAAAAGTCACTTGTTCGTCATAAGATTTGATATGTACAATATATTCAATAAGTCCATCCGTAGAAACAGGGAAATCGTTCTTTCTATTGGAGAAGCCATCCAGTGTGTACCAAACCATTAAAGCAACTAATTTGGCCGTAATCTTATTTTGATCTAATTTACTGTTGAATCCATAATAGCCTATAGAAGTGAGTTTGTCACTCATCCCTGCATAATGGCAAATTTTACATATTTCTTCAATATTGAGACCTGTAATACTTGGATTTTTTTGAGCTGGAGCATCTTTATATTGAACTGCATCCAAATGAATAGTGACTAAATCAGCATCTCTAATAATAGGTTCAGTATCATCTATGTTGGAACGCGTTTTTCCCAAACCAATAAAATCGAAATCATTTTCAGAAAGGAAATCAATTTTATCATTGGAAAGAAAATGTCTTTGATAACCAATAAGTCCAAAATGGAATGGTTTTTTTAAAGAGAAAACATCGTCTAAATAGCAAGATTTTTTTTCATCATTTGGTTCA
This sequence comes from uncultured Saprospiraceae bacterium, assembly GCA_947311465.1. Taxonomy (GTDB): domain Bacteria; phylum Bacteroidota; class Bacteroidia; order Chitinophagales; family Saprospiraceae; genus CAMZLN01. The sequence continues at coordinate 6,720 of CAMZLN010000054.1, read as the reverse complement.
TAATAAAGGTTGTTGGAAATGACCACCATGTTCAAAGGACCCATTTTATCTTTATGTGCCAAGTATTGGACTTTTGCAACTTCGGAGTCACTACCCAATATAATAGGTAGGATTTTTGCATCAAGTAATTCTTTAATTACAGGAATGATAAAATCAGGATTTGCTTTTTTTAGATTTCCGATATCAACAATATTAAGATCCATGAAAGGATTGGTCAGTTGAAATAATTGATGACGAATATCATCTGCATCTTGAGCAGAAATACCTAGTATTACAATTGAAGTATTTTTTAAGTTTGGAAATGCTTTTTTAAAAATATTTATGCCTTTTGAAAACTGATATTTAGTACATTTGTCCAAAATTATAGTTGTGGGTTCTAACCAATTTTCTAACATAGATTTGTTTTACCTACAAATATAAAATTAATCTTTAGATAATTTACTTTAAAAAAAATACCATGCAAGATTTATTAAAAAAATATAAAGAAAAAAATCCAGAAATTGTATTTGAATGGTCTGATCAGATTACAGATGCAAAGGGATGGGTTGTGATCAATTCATTAAGAAATGGTGCTGCAGGAGGTGGTACTAGAATGCGAAAAGGACTTACAAAAAGTGAGGTTGTTTCGCTATCAAAAGTAATGGAAATAAAATTTACGGTAAGTGGCCCACCCATAGGAGGAGCAAAGTCAGGAATTAATTTTGATCCGAATGATCCTAGAAAGGATGAAGTGTTAGCAAGATGGTATAAAGCTGTGATGCCATTATTGAAAAGTTATTATGGTACTGGAGGGGATTTGAATATTGATGAGATAAAAGATGTAATTCCAATTACAGAGGACTTAGGTTTATGGCATCCGCAGGAGGGCGTTGTCAATGGACATTTGCAATCACCCGATGGAGATAAGATCAATATATTAGGGCAATTGAGACATGGTTGTGCGAAAATAGTAGAAAATCCAGAATTTGTACCGAGTGGAAAAGGAATTAAATATGCAGTTGCCGATTTAATTACAGGTTATGGTGTAGCGGAATCAGTAGTCCATTATTATGATATTTTTAAAAATAGTACTGTTTCAGGAAAGAAAGTAATTATTCAAGGCTGGGGAAATGTTGCATCAGCTGCGGCAATGTACTTATCATATAGAGGAGCGAAAATAGTTGGAATAATTGACAAAGTTGGAGGAGTTATTGATACTACAGGAATGGAATTTAGCGATGTCAAATCACTTTTTTTAAATAAAGAGCATAATAACCTGACTATTAACGATTTACTGTCATTTGATGATGCTAATGAACAGATATGGGATATTGAAGCAGATATATTTATTCCAGGAGCGGCATCAAAAATTGTAACAAGAGGACAAATTGACCGTTTGATAAAAGGAGGATTGGAATTAATTTCATGTGGAGCAAATGTTCCGTTTGTAGATGATGAGATATTTTTTGGACCTACAGCGAGTATAATAGATAAAGAAATCGCTATAATTCCAGATTTTATTGCAAATTGTGGAATGGCGAGGGTTTTTGCATATTTCATGGAAAAAGGGGCGATAATGACAGATCAAGGCATTTTTGATGATGTTTCGCAAACAATTAAGGATGCGTTGCTAGATATTCAGAAGGATGATAACAGTGGGAAAAATATTTCTTCAAAAGGATTGGAAATCGCACTTAAGAAATTAGTCTAATATTTTGAAACCTGGAACCTAAATTATTACGTATATATTCTTTCTTATAGGATTTATCAAAATAAATAGGCAAAAATTTGTCCCTATAAAAAATAAAAGATACATTTGTATTTAAATATACCATTAAATTTTTTAAATTAACTAAAGTAAAACCTATGACTAGGAAAGTATTGTTCGTGCTTGCAATGATCGCAAGTTTCATGATAGCAACAGAAACTCAAGCGCAGGACTCTGGCTTGTTGTTCAAAAGTAAACCCGCTGATATGTGGGAAATCGGATTAAGTGGAGGACATTTCTTCACCGCTGGTGATTTAGACTATAAGCCAGGATTTGGTGGAGGTATTCACTTCCGTAAAGCTACAGATTATTTGTTCTCAATTAGAGGAGAGGTAATGTATGGAGTTTCAAAAGGAGAATATGGTGGAACAGGAACCAGATTTGATGGTATTTCTGACCATACTACAAAATTTCTTGCTGGGGAACTTCAAGGGGTAATTTCTTTCAATAACATGAAAGGATTTAAAAAAGCTCGTAAAACAAATTTATACATGTACGTAGGAGCGGGAGCTGGTACATTGGATGTTGAAGTTACAAAAAATGGAGCTACAGCAGATGGTTTTGATGGAGTTAGTGGAGGTAAGGTAAATGTTCATGCAGTAGGTGGAGCAGGTATCTCTTACAAAGTTAGTCCAAAGTTCAATATTGCACTTGATCATAAAGTGATTAGTATTTTCGGTAATAAAGGAGATTTATTAGACGGGGTACAATTTAGAAATAGTAACTATATCACTGCAAACAGAGATTTACTTAACTATACAACGCTTAGATTAAACTTCAATATCGGTGATGCTGCATCTAAATCAGAGCCTTTATACTGGGTAAGTCCTTGGGATTTGATTGCTGATGATTTAGCAGAAGTTAAAGCTAGACCGAAATTTGATCTTACTGATACTGATAAGGATGGAATTATCGATATGTTGGATAAAGAAATCAATTCACCAGCAGGTGCAATGGTTGATACAAAAGGAGTTGCTTTAGATAGTGATGGAGACGGAATCCCTGATCATGAAGATAAGGAGCCATTTTCTCCTCCAGGATACAAAGTTGATTCAGAAGGATTGGCGCAAATTCCAGATCCAGGATATGCAACTGAAAATGATGTTAACAGAATTGTTGATGCTAAAATTGCAGGAATTAAATTTCCTTCAGTTTCTTCAAACATGAATTGGTTCTTACCAATGATTAACTTTAACAATAACAGATATAGCATCAAGTCAACTGAGTATGGTAAATTGCACAACATTGCATCAGTAATGAAGCAAAACCCAAGCTTAAGAGTTGTTGCTACTGGTTATACTGATCAAACAGCATCAAACTGTTACAATGATGTATTGTCATACAATAGAGCTCAAGCTTCAATTGATTATTTAGTAAGCAAGTATGGTATCGCTAGAGACAGATTCGTTTTGAACTGGGGTGGTGAGAATAATACTTTAGCTAACCAAAAATCATCTATGGTTAACAGAAGAGTTGAATTTAAAGTTGCAAGAGGTGAAAGTGGAATGGGTCGTCCAAACTGTGGAGTAAACAACGCAGGCAAAGGTGGATCAAACTACTCAGGAAATAAAGAAGCAGGATATTAAGATTTAGATTCTTAATATTGAAATATACTAAAAGTCCGAGCACATTAATTTGTGTTCGGACTTTTTTGTTTATTTTTTTTGCAAAGTATTACCTGCAAATGATAGATTTCAATTTCTTCTTCATTTTTTCCGTAACTTTGCTATAATTAGACCATCATTTCAAAACACAAAAAGAAAGAATTATGAAATTTTTCAAATTACTTACCTATTCGCTTTTATTATTTTTTATTGCTTTTTCATGCACCCCAAAAGTGCCAGTTGTGATAAAAGAAGAAGTAAAGACTCCGCCTAAGAAAGTGATTGTGGATAAAAATTTAAGTCCATGTAAGAAATTTTCTGATTCAGAAAATCCCGAAGGTGCAAAAACAGCCCATGTCTTATATCGTGACTATTTGAAGCAAAAGAACTGGGATGAAGGATTTCGACTTTGGAAAAAAGTGTATGAAATGGCTCCGGCCGCAGATGGTAAAAGAGATTATCATTATTTAGATGGAGTAAAATTTTATGAGCACTTTTTAGAAACGGAAAAAGATCAGGTAAAAAGAAAAGAGTATATTCAGAAAATACTCAATCTATATGCAGAAGCGAAAAAATGTTATCCAAAAAACACATCTTTATATGATGGTCTAAAAGGATTTAAGCTTTATTACAAATATACCGACCAAGCTGATAATATTGAAATTTATAAATTGTTTAAATCGGTAATGGATAGAGATGGTGAAAAAACTGCTGACTTTATTATCAATCCTTTTACTGCTTTGTTACTGGATTTGTATTTGGATAAGAAGATATCAATTGAAGAAGCAAGGAAATATGGAAAATTGATAGTCAAAACTGTTGACTATGGAGTGAAGCATGCAAAGACGAAAAATGCTAAAGAACGCTGGAGTTTAGTAAAGAATTATGCTCCTGATCGCCTAGAAGCGATGGAAGGAGAAAAAGGTTTCTATGATTGTGAATACTATAAGACCAAATATGCGGGCCTATATGAAGCCGATCCTACCAATTGTGAAGTAGTTGCGGATGTGTATTCTAAGTTGAAATGGGGTCAATGCCCTGATACGGATGCATTATTGGTGAAATTATCTGCAAAAATGAAGGAATGTTTTCCTGTGGTTACTACTTCTCCTGTAGCGACTTGTATTTCTAAATTAAGAGAAGGGGATTTTCAAGAAGCGATTGACTGTTATCTTCAAAAAGCGGAGTCAGCAGATAATGATAAAAAAGCACAGTATTATTTATTAGTAGCTAAAATCTATTATGGGAAATTGAAAAACTTTTCTAAAGCTAGAAAATATGCAAGAAAAGCTTCAAGTGTAAAACCAGGTTGGGGTGAACCATATATCTTGGTAGGAAAACTTTATGCGTCAAGTGGACCAAAGTGTGGATCAGGTACAGGATTTAAAAGTCAAAGAGTTGTATGGGTAGCAATTGATGAGTGGAAAAAAGCAAAAAAGGACCCAAGTACACGAGCTGAAGCACAAAAGCAAATCAATAAATATTTACAGTATATGCCAACAAAAGAAGATATCTTTTTGCGTGGGCTAAAAGAAGGTGCTTCATATACAGTGCCTTGTTGGATCAATCAAAAAACAATAATTAGAGTAGCGAAATAGTGTTTGAATGGAAATATATTAATTTAGTTTTCTCCCACTACTAAATAAAGAAAAAAGTATGAGAATATCTATTGCCCAATTAAATTTTATTGTAGGAGATTTTGATGGTAATTTGGTGAAAATGCTGGATGCTGTCAAAGTTGCAAAGTCAGAAAGAGCAGACATTATTTGTTTTAGTGAATTGTCAACTTGCGCCTATCCTCCAAGGGATTTTTTAGAGTTTGAAAATTTTATTAAAAAAGCTGAAAAGACAGTTGATAAATTAGCGAAAGCTGCGCAAGGAATTGCAATAATCGTAGGTTCTCCAACTGTAAATCCAGTAATAGAAGGAAAAGATCTGTATAATTCAGCAATATTCTTAGCTGATGGAAAACGTTTTCATACGCAACATAAAGCTTTATTACCAACTTATGATATTTTTGATGAATATCGGTATTTTGAACCCGCAACAGACTTTCAAGTAGTTGAATACAAAGGGAAACGAATAGCGTTGTCAATATGTGAGGATATCTGGAATATCGGAAATGAAAATCCGTTGTATACGGTTTGTCCTTTGGATCTTATGGTTTCACAAGGAGTGGATCTTGTTTTTAATTTATCAGCATCTCCCTTCACCTTTAAGCATGCAGAGGATCGTTATCATATATTAAAAACCAATGCAGATCGATATAAAGTACCCATTTTTTATGTAAACCATGTAGGTGCACAAACCGAATTAATTTTTGATGGTGGTTCAATTGTCATTTCTGGAAATGGAAATATTCATGAAGAATTGCCATATTTTGAAGAAGCCATACGCACTTATGAGTTAGATGATATCAATGCGGAAACACAAAATATTGAACAACCAAAAGTCAAAATGCAATTGATTTATGATGCATTGGTTACAGGTGTACGAGATTATTTTCAAAAATTAGGTTTCAAAAAAGCGATATTGGGTTTGTCTGGTGGGCTAGACTCGGCATTGACTGCTGTGATTGCGGCAAAGGCATTGGGTTCAGAGAATGTTCGAGTACTATTAATGCCATCGCAATATTCATCTGACCATTCCATTAAAGATGCGGAAGATTTAGCTAAAAACTTAGGGATTCAGTATGATATTGTTCCCATTAAATCTGTTTATAATCAATATTCTGAAACTTTGGGTACTCTGTTTTTAGATACAAAAGCTGATGTCACAGAAGAGAATATTCAAGCCCGTATTCGAGGAATGTTGTTGATGGCAATGAGTAACAAATTTGGAAATATCCTTTTGAATACCAGTAATAAAAGTGAATTAGCAGTTGGTTATGGAACGCTTTACGGAGATTTGTGTGGTGGGATTTCAGTGATTGGAGATATTTATAAGACAGAGGTTTTTGAATTATCCAGATTTATAAATAAAGATGATGAAATCATTCCTTGGAATACTATTACAAAACCCCCATCTGCAGAATTGCGTCCAGATCAAAAAGACTCTGATAGTTTACCAGAATATGATATTTTAGATGCTATTTTATTCCAGTATATTGAAAACCAAAAAGGACCGAAGGAGATTGTCTCGATGGGATATGATAAGAAATTGGTTAAGCGAATATTAAGACTGGTCAATATCAATGAATTTAAACGACATCAGACTGCTCCAGTGCTACGGGTTTCAACCAAGGCGTTTGGAATGGGGAGAAGGATGCCGATTGTGGGGAAGTATTTGACTTGAGTAGGTGTACATATGTTTTTATGTGTATATTTTTAAATAGATTTTGTTCAAATCAAGGCATAAAATGAAGACATA
>CAMZLN010000053.1 GCA_947311465.1 uncultured Saprospiraceae bacterium | reverse complement strand
GTTTTTAAATCATTTTGCAATAAAAGAGATAGTAAAATTTAACTTATAAAATATATAGTTTAAACGAAATAAATGAATTGAATTGTAAAGATATGAAAAATTTAATTAAGATGCAATGTTTTTCATAAATCAGGGAAATATATTACAGTAATTTCAAAATTTGTACGAATCATTTTTCAATTAAAAATCTATGCAAATTTCCCTTTTTCACTATCTATCATAAATCATCCTTCTTTTATCTCTTTTCTAATAAAAATAAGATAATTTTGTACATCTTTCAAATAGAAAATATGAATTATGATAAAAGCAAATAATCCTAAACTAACTTCTTGGGTTAAGGTAGATAAAAATAGTGACTTTCCAATTCAAAATATCCCGTTTGGTGTTTTTAATACTAAAGAAGACAGTACTCCAAGGGTCTGTTCTGCTATCGGTGATTTTGTCATTGATTTACACAACTTGATGTCTCTCGGTGCTTTCAAGGGAATCAACCTTCCTGAAAATGTCTTCGCCAATCCATATATCAATGATTTCATGGCATTGGGCAAATCTATTACTCGTAATGTAAGAAATCGAATTTCTGATATTTTAGAAACTGGACATGAATTTTCATCTTTGTCTGAACAATTTCTTGTTCCTGCAAAGGATGCAAATTTACTTTTACCTGTAAAGATTGGAGATTACACTGATTTTTATTCTAGTATTGAACATGCTACTAATTTAGGAATAATGTTCCGTGGTCCTGAAAATGCTTTGATGCCTAACTGGAGACATCTGCCTGTAGGTTATCACGGAAGAGCATCTTCGATAGTGGTCTCTGGCACAGATATAAAAAGACCCAAAGGGCAAATGTTGCCTAAAGATGCTGACCAACCCGTTTTTGGCCCTTGTAATTTATTGGATTTTGAATTGGAAATGGGTTTTGTCATTGGAAAAGCTACTAACTTAGGAGATACGATTTCTACTGCCGATGCAGATGATTATATTTTTGGACTTGCGGTTTTCAACGATTGGTCCGCTAGAGATATTCAAAAATGGGAATATGTGCCTTTGGGTCCGTTTTTAGGAAAAAATTTCGCTTCAACAATCGCTCCTTGGATTGTTACTCTAGATGCTTTGCAACCTTTTAAATTAAAGGGTCCTAAACAAGAACCAGAAGTACTTCCGTATTTACAATATGATGGAGAGAAAAATTATGATGTGAAATTGGAAGTGATTCTAGAAACTCCTTCTGGTGTTCAAAAAACGCTTTCTAATTCTAATTTCAAATTTATGTATTGGAATATGAATCAACAACTGGCTCATCATACGGTAAATGGCTGTAATATAAATGTAGGGGATTTTTATGCTTCTGGTACAATCAGCGGTAAAGATGAAACTTCTTATGGTTCTATGTTGGAATTGTCAAAAGCGGGGAAAATTGCCACCGAAATGCCTGATGGTACTACTAGAAAATTTATACTTGATGGTGACACTATAATCATGAAAGGATATTGCGAAAATAATGGAGTGAGAATTGGATTCGGTGAAGCGGTTGGAAAAATTCTTCCTGCAGACTAATTTCAGCCTCGATTAAAGAACTTATTTTACACAACTTCGTTAAATTCAATAGTCCGTTAGGAATTAAGCTGTAAATTTAAGAAAACCCATACTAAAACACTATTATTGATTTATTTTTTATCAAGTTAGGTCATTTTTCAGAGTTTGATTTAATTATTTGAATAAAATTTCCTAAAAAATGAATCAATTTTAATGGAGCTAAAAAAGGATGATAGAGTAAGTTTTTATAAAATAATGTCCTTAGAAAGTGAGCGTGGCAAGGCAAAAACTGTTTGACATAACTGACCGATTTTTGACTTTTGTCAAAATGAATGTCTGGGGGACATTCAAGGGAAGGCACCGCTGGCGGAATAAGTTTTTTTGCCTGCCTTCCTAGCGGTCAGCAGGCAGGCCTAGAGTTTTTTGTTTCTTTTTGTGCCTGCCTACCTTTTCGGTAGGGCAATGACAAAAAGAAAGCCGCCGGCAGGCATATTATAGTTTTTATTTCAAATTTCATCTTTTTGTTTAACGGGCTAGTTTTAAATAATAGTTTTACCTAAAAATCGAATAAAATATACTTAAAATGATAAATCCACATCAAAACATAAATAATCGTTGGTATACTAATACCTCTCATACTGTTGAGCTCTTTTCTTTTGCTAAAAATTTGAAAAGGGATTAAGTTGGTACATATTGCTAAAAGATAGACAGTTCTTGTTCTCCATGTTGGCGAAAACCCCATTCCTTCTCCAGTGGCAGAGTTTCCGAGCGTTTCAATGATTAATTGCCAGAAATAGAAACCAACCATCGGCAAAACGATGGCAATAATAAATCCTGTTGCAAAAGTATTTTTTGACATAAATGTATTTTTAATATGAATATAGAGAATCAAATAACCAATCTGCAATTAATTGTCGATTACTTTCGATTATAAATCTTTTTTGATCATTGGGGTTTTTAATATTTCCCAATTCGATATAAACTCCTTTTGGCTTTGTTTCTCTCAACATGTGCAGGTCTCTAGCCGTAACAGTGCCATAATACGGGCGTCCAGGGCGATGTTTTTGATATTGTTTTTTAATACTATTTTTGATATGATTGGCCAATTTTTTTGATGCCGCCTTTTTAGGATAATGGTAGAAAAAGATATCCGTTTTTTTCGTTTCTGTTCGAGAATCAATGTGAATTGTTACTAAAGTTTGATCCTTTAATCCTTGTTTAAGATGTTTTTCATACAATTTATTGACCATATCCGATCTCTGAAATAATCTCTTTTTTTGATCAGTCGGCATATCGTCTGTATTCCAACAATATTCATCACAATCATTGGGTAAAAAAGCTTCAGAACGAATGCCATCATCAGGATCTCTGGTCATCATATACGCAGTAGCACCATGTTGTATAAGGGAACGAACCAATCTCAGTGCAATATCATAAGCATATTCATCTTCATATAATTTGTGTTTTCCATAAGAGCCAATTGCACCTGAATCTAATCCACCATGTCCACTGACAATATAAAATATTTTTCCTTGGAGTTTCTTATCAATCAAAGGCACATATTCATATTTTTTTCCGAAAATAGGAAAAGTTCGCCCAATACTGGTCACCTCAATTTTCTTGGGTTTTTCATTGATAGGTTCTGGCTTAATATCTACCTTTTTATTCACAACAATACTACTGCTATCTTCTTTTTTACTTGTAATATCTTCCTTTTGGGTAGGAAGATCTGTATTTTCAGGTGTAGTACAGCCTAACTCATTAAAAGGAACCCACAGAATATTACTTTCTGGAATAGACATCTGTCTAAGTCCTTTTTTTCTGATTTTTTCATTGTATTTTTTGATTCTATATGCTTTTTTCCAAGAATCCAATTGGAGCGTAGTACCTATTGATTTGCCATTGTAATTATAAATCAAAATTGGCAAATAATAGATCTTCCCAATTTTTAAATTGCTGTTTGACTTCAAGTGATTCAATTCATAAAACTTGTCATAATTGCAAGATTCATGGCTGACTTCAAATCTTTGTAAAAGTCTATGGATAGAATCTCCATCTTTTGCTTTTACAGAATAAAAATAGGGATTGGCGTTGGCAAATAGTACCAAAATCATCCAGAAACTAGTAAATGTGTAGCGATATAGTGTTTTTGTTCTCATTAATATAGTATGCTTAATCGTTTTTGATTATAAGTAATCAGCAATTTTTATTTTAGTTTTAATATCAAATGGAATTGGAATTGTCAATTCTAGAGTTTTTATTTTAAACGTACCTTGCAAATGTACATCAACTGCTCGTTTTTTCCATGCACCAGTTAATAATTCTGACGCATTTTTTAGTAAATTCCCTTTTAGTAATGGGATGGAAATAGACAATGGTAATGTAAAAACATCATTTGCTGGAACTTTCAAATCTAAATCTTCATTGATTCTAGTTACATGCTGATTATCAATATTAACGTCAAAATCCATTGATACAATATGCGCACCAATTGAATTCGGATTTTTCCAATAGGTATCAGCGTCTAATTGAACCGTAAAATCAGGTGGACCAGAAAGATTTGATAAATTAATATTCTCAATTTTAATATACTCCAATCCTTGAAGTGTATTGTATTGATTGTAAGCGAAATATCCAATTCCCGCTAGTAAAATTAGGATAATTATTTTCTTCATAGTGCTACTTATTCGAATGTGATATTTTGCTAATATCAAAATTTTTCGTAAAATTACAAAATATTCTTATAAATAGTGATTTTCAGCAGTTTCTGAACCCAAATATCTAGTTGAATTATTTTTATGATTGAAGAAATAAAGCAAAAACAAGAAAAAAAGCGTGGATTTTTTGTCGATTTGATTGACTTGACTCAGGATCTTGATCGTGAAGGTACCATCGTAAATATAAAAAGCAATCATTCTGTTACGGGTGCTGATGCTTGGTTATTAATGGCGTCTATCATGATTGCATCTTTGGGTTTGGATTTGAATTCTCCAGCTGTAATTATTGGCGCCATGTTGATTTCACCGTTAATGTCGCCTATTTTAGGTATTGGATTATCGCTTGGAATTAGGGATGAACGAACCATGATTTCTTCCTTGAAAAATTTTGCCGTTGCTATCGGAATAGCAATTGTTACAAGTACGCTTTATTTCCTTTTGACACCTTTTGGAAATGTCACATCCGAAATATTGGGGAGAACACAGCCGACATTACTAGACGTTTTAGTAGCATTTTTTGGTGGTTTGGCAGGGATAATTTCTGGATCTAGAAAAGACAAGTCGAATGCAATACCAGGTGTCGCTATTGCTACTGCATTGATGCCGCCTTTATGTGTGACGGGTTTTAGCCTTGCAAAATCCATTAAATTTGGATTGATGACCGATAAATATGATTTCGGCTCGATGATGACAAATTCATTCTATTTTTTCTTTTTGAATGCGACGTTTATCGCTTTAGCAACATTTTTGATTGTACGATATTTAAACTTTCCTGTGGTTAAAAGGGGTGGAGATACAGAAATGAAAAAAACAAGTTGGACCATCGCTTTGGTGGGATTGTTGATGATTATTCCTAGTGGATATATCTTGAAAGGTGTTTTGACAGGTATTCAACAAGAAGAAACGATTAAAAATTTTGTTTCTAAAAACTTCCCTGATGCAATTTCTGAAACGACAAAAAGTTTTCAAAATGATAGTTTTAATGTGAAAATTTATCTCTTTGATGGGGTAACGAACGAGCAAAAATCTGAATATGAACATGCTTTGAAAAACAAATATGGTATTCAAAACGCAAAATTGCAATTTATTCAAACAGATATTCCTGATTTCAAGGAAGTTGAAATGTCTGTAAGGGAAAATATCATGAAGCAATTGGAAGCGAATTCTAAAATAACAGATGAAAGGGATAAAAAAATAATGAAATTAACATTTACTTTAGATAGCCTACAGAGTAATCAATTGCTGGAATCGTCTATTGAAAAAGAAGCTAGGATCTTATTTCCCGAGATAGAGAGCCTTCATTTTTATCCAATTGATACTTCTAAAACTGATAATCTCCCAATGTTGGTTGTGAAATGGAATAAAAAGAAGAGTGGACAATTGTTTGAACATCGATTGAAGTCTTTTGTGAAGGTACGGGCGGGTTTGGATACGTTGGAATTGGTGAGAAAATAGGATGTTAAAGTAGTGATGTTCCTACAGTTTTACCAATTTTCTTACAAAACTTGCCCCATCCAATTTATTATTATTAAGAAATTGTAAAAAATAAATTTCATTCGAAAGTCTATTCAAAAATTGGGTGTTGCTAATTTCATCCAATATTTCCTTTAAAACCCTTTCTTTCCTTTCTGTCCTTGTATGGCTTAAAACCTAAGTTTTGCGTTAGCAAAAACATAACGTCAAAATATTCCATACGTTATCATGCAAACTACGCTACTCTGTTTGGTCGAAATGAAATAAATTTCATTTGTCCTATGGTCTGATGAAATTCATTTCGTCATAGCATGTATAGACTTTGTGTTCTTTGTGCTCTTTGTGGTAAAAATGATTATGAGATGAGTCAGTCGCAACTTCTCCTGCCTGGCTAGTGTCGACAGACAGGTTGCTCCTTAAATAAAGGATAAGTTGAAATTACAAAAGACATTATTTTTAAAAGAAATCTCATTTTCAACCGTCAACTCATCTAGGCTCGACTTTGGAGAGCAACTTATCATCTCATCAACTTATCAATATTTGAGTATAACTTTGTGGTCTTTGTGATCTTTGTGGTGAAAATGAGATTTCTTTTTAAAAATAATGTTCTTAGTAAATTCAACTCATCTTTCAT
>CAMZLN010000052.1 GCA_947311465.1 uncultured Saprospiraceae bacterium | reverse complement strand
TGAATGTCCCCCAGACATTCATTTTGACAAAAGTCAAAAATCGGTCAGTTATGTCAAACAGTTTTTGCCATGCCACGCTCACTTTCTAAGAACATTATAATCGTAAAATTTAAATTTTTATCCTTTTTTATCCATTAATTTAGATTCAATTCTTTTAAGAAATTTTATTTGACTATTAAAAATATTTAAATCAAACTCTGAAAAATGGCCTAATTTAATATAAAACAAATCAAAAATAGTGATTTATTATGGGTTTCTCCAAAATTACAGCTAATTTCTAACAGACTATTGACCTGTTTCAACTTAAGTACATTGTATAGTTCAATAACACATCAAAAGCCCAGTAACATATTTTGAATGCTTTGAATTTCTAAAAGGCATAAAACTAGTAATCTCATCCTTCAAAGCCAAATCCTTTGCATCAAATTTTATTTCAACGACAATTCTTTCATCTTCATGGGCATAATCCCAATTCGTCATAGGGCGATCTAAGGCTTTTTGATATCGAATTTTACGATCGACTGTTAATCGAAATTTATTTTCCAAATTCACATAATAAGAACGCAAATATTGATTTTGTAAAACGGGAATCAGTCCTTGAAATTCTAATTGAAATGGAATTTGATGATTGCTAATATTTCCAAATTCATCCCAATCCTTAATTTTATAATTTTCTTTTCGCCCTAAGGCATTGTTTTTTATCTTAATTTCAAATATCGGATCGGATATACTTTTCGCATTTCCATACCAACGTAGTCGAAATTTACGTCTTTCAGAAATCCCAGCAATATTATCATTGCCCGTTGTAAAATCTGGAGTATCATAATAAATGTTATTCACCAAACGATCTGGAAATGCCGAACGAAATCCTGATGGATGAAAATTGATGACTTGCTGCAACTGAAACCATTGCTCGGGTTCTATCAAGTATTTTATTTCATATCTCCAAGTCATAACTATTACTTAATTAGTTCGCTTTTCGCTTCAATCAAAAATTCATTCCTTACATTCTTAAAAGAATATTTCCCTAAAATAATTTTTGCTGGTCCATATTCTGGCTTTTTCTGGTAGGCCACCACCCCTTTCTTACAGTTTGAAACAGAAATATTGTCCAATCTTAGAACCGATAAATCCTTTGAAGCAAAACCAATATTCCCTCCATCTACTTCGATGTTGTTCGCAGTTATTGTCGCTTGTTCTCCCGCACTAATTCCTTTGTCGCCTATAGTTTTCATACGGCATTGATCAATTTCAATCTCACTGGTTGAAAAATCAAGTGCATCGTTTCCAATGATATTAAAATGTGTGTTTCTAGTTTTTCCTTTAGAATAATCTGCATCAAATGCATCAGAAAAAATATGGTCGAAATGACACCCTTCAACCGTGAAATTAGAACGGACAATATTCAAAGCATCTTCACATAGATTATGGGTAAACTGACTATTCAAAACATCTACATCACTTTCATAAAAAGTCACCGCTCCTGTCAGATTCCAACCTTTATATTTCATGGTATTTTGATGTTTGAAAATCACATTTCGCAAAAAGGAAACCCCTGATGCCTGCAACACCACTATGGCGCCAGACTTATCATCAATACCATTTATCAATATTGGCTCATCTGAATCTCCCCGAAAATCAATAGGCGAATACGATAATAAAAATGCTCCATTCTTAAAATTAAACGTTGTTCCAGGCTCAACAATTACGTTTTTACCTGCTTCGATGATGATGGGTTGATCAAAATCATACGTTTTCTTTTCAAAAAGAATTACGTCTCCAGTTTCAATATAAGGCTTTGGACTTGACAATTTAGCTTGATCGATAAGTTCATTCCTTGGTGACCACGCACTGGGTGACGACCAAGCAGCAATGGATTTGGAATAGACTTTATCAGAACCTACCAATTTGTAATGTATGTATTTAGCATTTTTTGGAATAGCAATTTGAACATAAGAAGGCAATTTACTAATTGGTTGCGGGAAAATAACCATAGAATATGGCATTGCTTTTTCTAGTTTTTTATTCCCAATTCCAATAATTTTCAAAGGTAAAATATGGGTATTCTTTATTTCCAATTGAACACTATCTTGATCACTTTGCTTCTTAAATATTTGCAAACTATTGGAAAATGGCTCAAGCATAGTCTTGATATGTTTTGCTCTGTTGACCAATTCTTTTTTATCAAATTTATAATCTTTAAATTGCGTCTTTAAAAAATCAACTCTCAAATCAATTTGTTCATCAAATTGCGAAGTAAACTGAGATAAATATTCCAAATCCGTAAATTTCATTAAACTTTGCACGTATTTCTCAACAAATTTCTCACTATAAAAAAGTCGATCAATAGGTTCTGGAGAAGATGGCTTGCTTTCATATACCCTCCTTGCCAAAATCGGATAATCTAGCGGATCTCTATATCTTTCATCTCCATTCCCATCATAAGCTATAGGCTCCAATAAAGCCGTAACTGGGTTGTAATAAAATCGTTGATTGTGCCAAGTCATAGAATGATAAGCCATAAATAAATCTACTATAGCCACAAATTTTGCCATTCGAGTCAAATCAAACACTTTTTCTGGCGGTTCAATACCATATTTATAGTCATTAAGCAAATTTTGAGCAATCGCAAACTGACCACTCAAAGTTGGTGATTTCCGAATTTTACTTTCTTTAAAAGGTTTAATTTCCGAACTCCAATACGCCAATGATTTATTATTCATATTGGCTAATTCCCTTTTCACAGCAAGTGATCGTTTTATCCCTTCCCAAAATCGATCTTCCGTAAATTTAAGAATAGGACCTTCTCTTCTCAATTGATTTTCTAATAGATTCTTATTGAAATGCTCTTCAAATGCCATCACTCTCGACTGCCCTTTATTTACTTGAAAAGAAATAAAATCATATCTAGGAGAAAGAATATCAAATTGACGAAGAAATTCATGATAGAACCATTCTCTAAGATACCCCCGAGTCTTGGGATGCTGAATCGAAAAGGTTTGTACGTGATTCCAACTATTATCTGATTTAGTTTGAATTCTATACGAAGGATCGCTTCCCATTAAATGATCCAACCAATCTCCTTTATACCTGACTTTTACATTTTGCGTCTCCTCTCCTTCTACAATTTTCCCTTGTACGTACTCATCCCCTGAACGTATCAATATACCATCAGTAAAAGCTTTTTTTCTGATTTTTTCTAGCTGATCCAACGCCTTCTTATCTAAGTGTAAATTCAAATGCTTTACATTAAAATTAAGCTGTGCCATCTCTATGGAATCCAATTTCGTAATTGAGAAATCATCAAAAAAGATTGGACCACCTTTAGCATTATTGGTGTAAACATACACTTTCAAATTATCAATCTTCTCACTTTTAGGAACTGTAAATATGATCTCGTGCTTTTGCCACCAATTTCCATCAACAAAAACATTTTTGCCTGATTGTTGATAAAAATCTTTGCCATTTTTCCTTTTACCCAATATTGCTATTACTCCTTTTGTCTTAAACTTCGTATAGGACCATGCATTTATTTTGTATGAATCTCCAGGGGCAAAGTCGTCAAAAAAATACGTAAATCCATATTTATTTTTCTCATCAAGTTGAATACTGTATTTTCCCGTATGAGCACGCTTGTCTGTTTGGAGTTCTCCATTCTCGAAAATCCCATTTTGACCGATAAGTTTATCATCTTTTCTATTTTCGGCAGAACAAGAAATGGTAGTATTAATTTCTTTTGCAATCGGCTTAGCGTCCGATGAATAAAATTTAATAGCCACTAATGCCAACAGAATTGATAATAGCAGAATGATAGGAAAAGACCTAATCGAAAAAGATCTATGTTTTGAAGTTCCTTTTAAAATCATAAGATTAAATCAGGTTGATCAATAACAGAAATCTGAGCCGTTGGATCCATTTCTAAAATACTCTTTTGCAATGTAGCTATTTCTTCAATTTGGTTTGATTTGGCAAGAAAAGAAACAAAATTCCCACCATTTTCTAAGGTATCCACTCGTTTCAACTCTACATAAGGTAAAGCGGCTTCTACTTTTTTCGATATTTGAATCAAATCTGTTATTTTCGTTCGAATATTAATAAAAATGATGTCTTTAGATTTCATTTTTTTTGAACGGAATCTTACATTTAAATATAATAAAATTAGTATAAAAGAAATACCAATCACTGCCAAAATTGGCTTGTTTGCTCCTGTAACCAAACCAATTCCTATGGTCAAAAATAGATAGGTAAGTTCTTCGGGTTCTTTAATTGCAGCCCTAAATCTGACGATAGATAAAGCTCCAACCAAACCTAAAGACAATGCTATTGATGCTTGAACGACTGTAATCACCAACAAAGTCGCAAGCGCCAAAGGCACAAAATTGTGGGCAAATTTATCGCGATTCGCTACGGATGTACCATACTTTATATAAAAAGCTTTCAAGGCTAAAGCAAGTATCGCCGCTACGACTAGATTGATTCCGAAATCTAATAAGTTTACGGTATTATTGAAATCCGCAAGATATTCTTCAAATTTGAGCATGTAGTTTTAAATTCTGATTATTAGTTTGCGAAGTTAGTTTATTTTTTACAATTGAGGAACTGTGTAGAAATAAATGTTCAGAATTTAAATTTATAATTTGTAGTTCGGAATAATAAAAATTATAGTTGAGACGCTGAAACATCATTCCACTTCGTTGATGATTAGTTGAGTGCTTTGCTGTTGAGTTAAAAAATTGCATTCTTTGAATGTCGCATTGAGTTGTACACGTTTAATAGCATTGGACAATTATTCAATTATTATTTTCCTGGTTGTTTCCGATTTTTCATAAATTACCTTTACAATGTAAAATCCTTTTTGGAAACTTGAAACATTGACAGTACGATCAAACCTAGTACATTTTTGTTCATGAACTAACTGCCCATTTATGTTAAACAATTGCAATTTACAATCTTGATAAGATGAAATCTTAAATTCTCCGTTTGCCGGATTAGGATAAATTAATAATTCATCAATAACGACTTCACGATCGTCTACCACCAAATAATCTTCTAAATCTCCCAAGCAATTCAAAGTATCTGACAAACATATTAAATCAAAATCAACATTTCCATTTTCCAAAATATTTACCACAATAAAATTTTCACCATTTTTATCTCCCATGCCAGATGATATCAACGTTACATTTTTATGTAAATCATAAGAAACATCAGATGCCCAAGAAACACCAATATCTCCTGCGAACATAAAAACTTGATTTGGTAAAGTACTAAAAATGGGCATGACCGTTGTCCAAAAGTTTAAAGGGTATTTAATTCCCACATAAGAATTACATTGAATATGATAATACTTTTCTGCACCAGGTCTCCACATTACTTGATGAAAAAAAACATATACATTCCTACTTGATAAATAATTATTATCCACAACGTTTTGCAAAAATGATAGCTGATCACCTGTTATACTCCAACTATCTAAATTTGGATCCAAAATTATAAACAAATCATTCTCAAAAGTAAAACTATAATATGTATCTCCATATCTTGATTCATACAATGTCCTATTCTCCATGTCATGATTGCCTACTGCAAAATATATTGGAAGACCCAATAAATCAATATCTGCATCAATCTCATCCCAGTCTTTTTCCTTTGGATTAGGAGAAACTATGTCTCCTGTCAAAACACCCAATTTTATTTCTGATCTAGATTGAATATACTCAAACTTAGCCTTAAAGGGAGGGTGAAAACCTTTATTATTAACACCTGGAGACCCATATGTATGTCCAGCCACAAAAAATGAATACGCGCTAGAAGGGTTTTGTGCATAAGTCACGACACATAAAAACCAAAACACAAATATAATACTAACTTTAAGAATATTTTTCTCCATTTGTTTAATAAAAAATTGTACTAAATTACTCGAAGATAATCATATTTAAGAATTTACACAATTAATTGTCTACACATTAAAATCCAGGACAAACCACTTTTCGCTTTCGTTTCTGCATAAAATTAGTCGAAATTCCCTATTTTTAGAAAAAAAACTATTTGTTATGAATCACAATATCTTTTTCAAGACACTATTATTAATGCTTTTTATGCAATTTTCAGGAATGCTATCCGCCCAAGACTCAAAGGCGGTTCGCCAAGTCAAAAAAATCTTAGAAATCCAAACCAATGCATGGAATCAAGGAGATATTCCTGCTTTTATGGAATATTATTGGCATTCTCCTAAATTGCAATTTATTGGCAGTCGTGGTGTCACTTTTGGTTGGCAACAAACTTTGGATAATTATGTAAAATCTTATCCTGATAAAGCAACAATGGGGCAATTGAAATTTGATATTATCGATACACAGAAATTGAGTCGAAAAGTAGTAATGGTTTCTGGGAAATTTACTTTATTTAGAAAGGAGAAAGATGATTTAAGTGGTCATTTTTTACTGGTTTGGAAGAAGATTCAGGGGAAATGGGTGATTATTGCGGATCATACGTCTTAGGAACTGTGAAAAAATATAGATTCTTCGCTGTTTCTTTTGGTCTCATTTTCCACTTTATTGAATCACAATTCCTTAAGCAGTTACGTTGAACTTGTTAATTTTTCAAAACATGAAATATACCATTAAGTTTTTCGTTTGAATGACTTTACCAACCACTTTTTCATGAAAAACATCCTTTTTCTCTTCGCTTTCTTATTGATCACTACTTTAGGTGCTCAGGAAACTTCACAATTAAAACTTTCCATTTATTTTGAAACAGCAAGTTCTGAATTAACCCCTGATTCTAAACAAAAAATGGATGATTTCACACTTCAATTGTTGAACAAACCTGATTTTGACATCCAAATCGAAGCCTATACAGATGACCGTGGTACAATAGAATATAATCAGAAATTGGCAGAAAAAAGAGCCAATTCAACCTTTACATATTTACTTTCAAAAAATATTCATCCCAAAAGTAGTCATGTAATAAGCCATGGTAAAACCCAGCAAGTCTGGCTAGAAGATGAAGTACTCAGAAGAAAAGAAAATAGACGTGTCGATTTAATCGCAACCACCTATTACTTTACATCTTTTGCTGATATAAAAAATAGACTGCAACAAGAACAGAACCAAGAAATTAGTTTTCAAAATTCAAAAGGGAAGACGATTACCACTCCAAAAGGAACAATTTTGGAAATTCCTTCAGATGCTTTTGTCTTTGAAGATGGATCTATTCCTACAGGAAAAATCGACTTCCAAATCAAAGAAGCCTTCAAAGCATCAGATTGGTTTTTGAATAATCTAAGCACCGAAACTATTGATGGGAAATTATTGCAAACTGCAGGGATGGTTTATACTGATGCTACTTCAGAAGGAAGAAAAGTGAAATTAATAGAAGGGAAATCAATTAAAATAACTATACCAAGTGAATCTAAACCCATAAATGATATGGAATTATTCTATGGACAACAACATGACCAATCGGAAGGCATCATTTGGAAACCCACAAATGAGAAAGAAAGTCTTATTTCAGATCCTAAAAAACGAAGAAAAAAAATTCCTTTCACTAAAGAAACAATCAATTCGTTAAAAACACTGGTTTTTGAAATTCCTGAAAAACCTGCTTTAGTCAATTATTCTACTCTTACTTTTCCTACTAAACCTCAAAAACCAAGAAAACCATCCTTTAGAGCTAAAAAACCCAAAAGAGAAGATTTTGTTTTCAGGGCATACTCCTTTAAAGATAAATTCAAATCAAAAAAAGAAAAAGAAGCCATTGCACAGCAAAAATACGAAAAACATTTAAAACAATACAAAAACAACATCATTCGCCATGATAAACTAATGGTGGAATATAAACAAAACTTGGAACGGTATGAAAAAGACCTAGATACTTATCACAAAAAAATCACGGAATGGGAAGACGAAACCTACAAGCGTATGTATGCTAGATTCCAATATTTAGAAAATATAGATCAATACACAGCAATTAATTCACTAAGCATCACTTGTAAAAATGGCAAATTAATCCCAATGATATGTGGAGATGGAAAGGGCTTGATAACCCAAATTGCTCGTACATCACATTATTATGACCATCTCAGCTCTGCAGTGATAGACTTACAAATAAAAGAAGCTTCCATTGCAAAATCATACCACGATGACTACCATAAAAGTTATGCGAAAGTATATAAAAAAGTACCACAACCAAAAACTATTAAGTTTAACCGTATTGATTTTTTACGTTCAATTCCTAAATTAGTAGAAAGAGAAGAAACTGTATTACAAAACAAACTAGAAAGCTGTATTGAACTCGAAGGCACTAGATCTGCATTTGCTTATGTAGCTAATATCCGGCAACTCGGTTGGTGTAACATCGATAGATTTTTTAAACGTTTCCGAAGAAATCAATTTGTAAACGTAGATGTAAAGGAAAATGAAGATGCAATGCTAATGGTCATCCTTACCAATGAAAAAGTATCCATGGGATTTAAAAAATTAAACAGTGGAAAATACAGAACCCTGTTCAATTTACCAAAAGGGCTTAAAGCACAATTGGTAAGTATGAAAATCAAAAATGGTATTGCCCAAATAGCAATTCATCCATTTACTATTGGTAACATGATTCCTGAATTAATATACAAAACTATCCCAATATCTGATTTACGTCAAGAATTAAAGCGGTTGGATGGTTAAAAATCTATATTATGTTAAAAGTCCTTGAAGTCCTGAAGTCCTTGAAGCCCTGAAGTCCTGAAGTCTTGAAGTCCTGAAGTCCTTGAAGTCCTGATATCGTGAAGTCCTTGAATTTCCCATTCGTAAAAAAAATAAAAAAAACTTGCTTTTATAATAATTATTATCGTATATTCGTGACAGATTTTAAAAAAGAGCTATTTGCTCATTAAAAATTAAATTATGTTAAAATTAGAATTCAATATTATTCATGTATCAATACCACTAGAATCCTATTCAGTGAGTGATTGTTGCTCGGATAATTTTACAAACAAACAATTCTAAATTAACTTCCTACCTTTTGGTTTGCAGTTAATTAGAATTAATGCAAACTTAAATATCATGTTAAAATTTAAAGCATTATTCTATTATTAAGACGAATTGTCTTTGTAAAATCCTGTAGTTAAAGCATTTGCTAGGACTATATGTTTCTTATGCACTCTTTTTGAGCATACTTTGATTCATGTATATATGCAAATGAATTAGCAATCACTGTTTGAATACAATTACAATCGCTGTAGTTGTATCAAATGAGTTCCTGTTTACTATTTTCTACTTTTGAAAATGGAATGACATGGCGTATAGTAGAAGTCAAATGAAATTCATTTCGTTTCGACCAATCAGCGCAGCGTAATTTGCGATTGTTTATTGGAAGTGATGAGATAAATTGACGAAATGAATTTCATCAGACTTGCTATGTTGTTATAAAAAATATCATTTATTATGTATTTGTGACATGGTAAATGTAGGATTCCTTTGCCCTTTTTTAAATAAAATCGGTGAACATCATGGATAAAATCCAATTGATGATGGGAATACTACGCAAAATAAAAACAAAATAGTCTGTAAAACCCAAGGGTCAGCAATGACCTTGGGCTCTAATGACACTATTACTCAGTCCTAAGTCTGAGATAAAAAAGTCAGAAGGTTAGATTTACTTTGGAATTTTAAAATATTAACGATAGTTGAATATAGTGTAAAATATTGAAAATGGAAAGTGCCCGGTTTGGTCGAGGACGCAGTCTTGAAAACTGTTGGGTGTAAAAGCCTCGGGGGTTCGAATCCCTCATTTTCCGCTGATTACAATGATAAAGAATTATTTTACTCATAAACCGTGAAATGTTCTTTTTAGCCATACAAAAACAGTAAGGCAGTTAGGCTTATTAAAATTTCCTTTGGAAATCTTTCTTTTCTTTCTGTTCTTTTATGGCTTTACAAAATAGTTGGTGGAAGCATAAAAACAATAAATTTCACTTTACAGTACATTAAATCATTCAAAATTATAAAATGAACAGTTCATAAAATCATTACCAAAACAAATTATAAAACTCAAACAATGAAACAAATAAGAAACAAATTTAAAAATTGGATACAAAATCAAAACTCAATGCATATTTCAATTGCAAAAGAAATTGGATTGATCATCTTAGATGAACTCTTTCCTACCATTGTTGGGATAGATTGGTTTGGAGAATTGTGGCAATATCGAGAAATCATCGTAGCCAATACCATCGGTCAAAATGCACTCAACTTGACCATGTTGTCCAATGTACTCTTTATTCATTTGATGCAGATTATTAAAAGAAAATCACAACGTGTCTATATAGTTACTATACAGGAAATCGACATTATCAAAAATGTTTCTTTTTTCAAATTGAATCAATGGATAGATCAGAGTGTATTTAAGATTGAAATTATGTTTACGCAACTTTTGAAGTGTGGTGAACATAATTTCGCCCCTACTAAAGTGGTCCATTTTCCGAAAGTCAGAATTTTTGGAAAATGGATTACTTTTATTAAGTTTTCATCCAGACACTACTTATGAATTAAAGATACTATTTTCGTCTTTACTACTATCAAAAACTTGAATAGCGATCACTTCTGCTTCGGCTGTAACAACACCTTCAGATAAAGCAATACAAGACATTGTTATTTTCCTACCTTTAATTTCTTTGACCGTTGCTCGAAGTTCGATTGGTTTATTATTGAAGGTTGGTTTTAAGTATTTTACTGTTATAGTACCTGTAGCATAACGGTAAACAGGTTCACTATCAAGGTGACGACCTTCTGCTTTATAAGCAGCTGCCATTGCAGTACACATCGTATGACAATCAATCAACGTCGCCAAAATTCCACCATTTAAAATCCCAGTCCATCCTTGATATTTTTCCTGCGATTCCCAAATACAAACCGATTCTTCACCGTCCCAATAACTACTAATCTTTAGCCCTTGGTGATTTTCTCTTCCGCAACCAAAACATTTATTACCTGGCATATGATCTTGAAAATAGTCTTTTTCTTGCATAGTTTTTTTACATTTTCTTTTATAAAAAACTTATTGAATTCAAAGATAAGGAACTGTCAAAAAATAAATGTACATTTTCAACTAATTCTTTTACAAAAAAATCATAGCTTCTAAATTCATATTTTACAAATAGACAAAAATTATATACCTTTGCTCCATGCAGATAACAGCCCAACAATTAGCTCAATTATTAAAAGGGGAAATAGTCGGTGATCCAACAGTTTCCGTTTCTAAACCCGCCAAAATAGAAGAAGCTACATCAGGTACCATTACTTTCTTTGCCAATGCAAAATATGAAGCCTTTGTTTACGACACCAAAGCATCTATTTTATTGGTCAATCGAGATTTTCAACCCAAAAAAGCCATCTCTCCTACCTTGATAAGGGTGGACGATGTCTATGCTTCGATTGCTCAACTATTACAACAATTTGGGCAAGTAGATACAGGTCCAAGTGAGATTTCTGAGATGGCATCCATTTCAAAAGAAGCGACATTGGGCGAAAATATTGCAATTGGAGAATTTTCCGTTATACAAAAAGGAGCTTCCATTGGAGATAATGTGGTCATTTATCCACAAGTTTTTATTGGAAAAAATGCAAAAATTGGTGACAATACAATTATTTATCCAGGTGTGAAAATCTATCACGAATGTGAAATTGGTAACAACTGTATCCTGCAAGCCAATGTGGTGATTGGAGGAGATGGCTTTGGTTTTGCCCCCAATCCCGATGGATCTTACAGCAAAATCCCACAGATTGGCAACGTCATTATTGAAGATGATGTTGAAATCGGTGCCAATACAACGATTGATCGGGCAGCAATGGGATCTACTCGAATCAAAAAAGGTACAAAACTTGATAATTTGCTCATGATTGCTCACGGAGCGGAAATTGGGCAAAATACAGTCATCGCAGCACAAACAGGGGTAGCAGGAAGCACCAAGATTGGTGATAATTGTCAAATCGGTGGTCAAGTGGGCTTCGTCGGACATATCACCGTTGCCAATGGAACAAAAATTCAAGCTCAAAGTGGCGTTTCTCGGAAAATATTGAAGGAAGGTACAGCTGTTTATGGCTCTCCTGCGATTCCGTACAGCGACTACCTACGGGCGTATGCAGTCTTTAAAAATTTGCCTGAATTGGCGAAGAAAGTTTCGGATTTGGAGAAGAAAAAGGAATGATATTTTTATAAAATCAAAAATCATTTAGGATTATTCATTTCGCGTATTTAACGTGCACCTTACGTTAAGTCAAGAATAGCAGCTTCCGTTTAAGTTATATAATTATATAATTATATAATATTATATTAAAATTGAAAGTGTATAAAATCTAAATTAGATTATGATAAGAAAAATACTATTCTTTCTCATGGAAACTTTATTTTCAAAAGCAATAATATGGATTAGATTAGCTTTTAAAAATCAAAAATATGTGTTAGCGAAATAATCACAAATCAATTAAGATAAACTTGCTTTTTTAAAAACCTACTGCATCAACCCTTAAAAACTCTTCTTTTTTAATTACCCAATCAAACTACAGAATAATCATTTTTAAATTAAAATGATATCCAATCCAATATTTCAGGATATTTTTAAAACTTTTTGTTTTAATACAAATAGTTGATTTTTAGTTACTTACAGGTTTTAAATAAAAAATATTAAAAATTTCTGTTTTATAATTTGAATAATTGAAACATTTCGTTTTATATTTGCATTGTAATTAATACTTAAGTAGCTGGACACATATTTTTACATATATCTTTTTGATATATTTTGCCCAACTCTTCCGTAAAAATGCTCGCAATAACTAGGCTATTACTGTGCTTTTTACGTCGATTTGAACAAAATCTATTTTAAAAATATACACGCAAAAACATATGTCCACCTACTTAGAATTTTATAAATATACAAATACTTACAAAAATGAAATACAATGACGCAACTCAAAAAATTGGTTTTATCAATCCTAGTAGAAACATTGAATTTGAAGTCTTCAAAGGAGAAGAAAGAATCCAACTGCCCATCCAAAAAGAATCCAATAACCAAGATGTCACTTTCAATGACTTCCTTCAGGTGTTGAAAAAATTATTAGTGAAGTTGAAAAATTTCTTGCTAAAAAAAATCATGGAAATCAAAGACAAATACGATATCAATTTATCTAAAATTCCTGTCCTTCAATTATTGACGCTTGGGCTTGTCGTTTTACTTTTTACTAAAAAAGATTTTCAATTCAACATGAAAACAAATTCACCATTTGCTTTTATTAAAGATAAAAATGATAAAAATGAATTAAAAACAACAAAAAATAGTATAGCGCATTTGGCGTCTTTTAAAGATACTTCAAATCCTTTTGCTCCGGCGAACCCTGCTACACTAAAAGATAAAGAAACACTACAATACTTAAAAAGATTTGGTGATGTAGCTGTTGTAGAAATGCATAAATTTGGAATCCCTGCGAGTATTAAATTAGCACAAGGAATTATTGAAAGTAGAAGTGGACATAGTACGCTTGCTGTAAAAAACAACAACCACTTTGGTATGAAATGTTTCTCAAAAAAATGTAAAAAAGGACATTGTGCAAACTTTCATGATGACAATCACAAAGATTTTTTCAGAAAATACTCTAGTGCATGGGAAAGCTGGAGATCTCATTCTAAAATGATTGTCAGTGGTAGATATAAAAAACTATTGAAGTACAAAAATGATTATAAGAATTGGGCGCTTGGATTACAAAGTGCTGGATATGCAACGGACAAAAGATATGCTGATAAACTCATAGCAGTGATCAATAAATATCAACTCTATGAATATGACAAAAAGTAACTGGCAAAATTGAACAAATCAATACAAACACTATTAGTATGAAATATTATAACTTTTTATTATTCCCATTGATATTTTTAATGAGTTGTCAAGGGAATGCAATTGAAAAAATGAAGGGAACTTTAATTTCAAAAGATAAAAGATTCTCTGTCGGAACTCAAATAAAAATGATTAGACAACAGAAAGAAATGTCTGTCAAAGATTTCGCAAAAGCCTTTGGGCTCGTAGAATACAATGTAGTCTCGCTGGAAGAAGGACGTGCTTGGCCGACAAGAGAATTGCTCTTCGAGATCCAAGATTCATTAAATGTAAAATTTGATGGCGTAAATTAAAAATTGCTCATTCAACTCTGTATAGAGTTTTCTCATAGTCTGTGTTTATAAGGCATCCATGTTTTGGGTGCCTTTTTTTTGTTTCTGGCATCACTTTTGAAACTAATATACATGTCTTATATTTCTAATAAATGTTTTTCAACATACCTTGTTTATTGAAATTCAAGAAATTGAATACTCATGAAAATTAACTTTGAATCGGTTAAAAAATACAAACATGAACATACATTTATTTGAGAAGATGATCTGGTATATCTAATATGCCAGATCTTTTTTTATTCTACGATATCCTTATTTCTAAAATACAGATAAATGCCCACCCCAGAAATCATATTCAAGATAAATGCCATATTCCACAAACGATAAAAGCCATAGTTCGCCACAACATACGTTCCAATACTAGGCGCAAGAATAAATGCTACAGAAAAAGTCATTGAATAGACCCCCATATAAATTCCTTGATTATATTTATCAGACATAGAAACTGCCAAAGAATAATTAAACGGAAAATCAATTATTTCTCCAATCGAAATAAGAACAACAACTAAAATCGGCAGATACTCCCAAAAAGAAACATTAAATAGATACCAAGCCAAGCCTATTAAAATATTTCCCAGTGCAATTAATACTATCCTCTTATATTTCTTCTCTATCAAAAACACAATTGGCATTTCAACAATTGCTATAAACAATCCATTAATCGCCATCAAAAAGCCAACATAAGTATCAGGATAACCAAGATGTTCTTTAATATAAATAGGAAAAGTTGTAAACAATTGAAAAAAGGAGATTGCTCCTAGCAACTGAAAGAACATCAACATATTAAATGACATATCCTTGAAAACATCAAAAATTTTCATTTCACCGCTTTCCTTTTTTTCTTTCTTTTCGTAAGATGTCTTATCTTCCAATAATATTCCAAAAACAATAGCTGCAAAAATACATGTGAGCCCATCTATAATGAATAGCCAATCATAACCCCAAGTAACTATCAAAATCCCTCCTATCGCAGGACCTATTGCGAAACCAAGATTCAACGCCAATCGAATTAAAGAAACGGATCTAATTCTATTTTCTGGCTTACTGTAAATATTAATTGATGACAAATTTGCAGGTCGAAATGCTTCTGCTATCGTATTTACAGCAAATATTCCTGCCGTATAATACCAGAAGTCTTGCAAATATATCATCAATATAAAACCAATGCCAGACAGCACTAAAGTCCAAATTTGAATTCGATAAGCTCCAAATAAATCTGTTAATTTTCCACCAATGAAATTTCCAAGCAATGATCCCAATCCGAAAAATGTCATTACAATTCCTGCCTGCTCAATGGAATATCCTTTTTGATGAGTCAAATAAATGGTAAGGAAGGGCACAATCATAGTACCACTTTTATTCACTAGCGTCACTAATGCCAAAAGCAATATGTCTCTTGACAATCCTGAAAAAGAATTCCTATATAAATTTACTATTCTTCGCATCTATTTATATTCAGAAATTTATTTTTTAAAAAAATATTTAAAATAATGTGACCTTTTCATGTACCCAACGACTAAAGTGTATATAAAGGGGTTAATAATTCTTAACAAATAAACACAAAAACAAATAAACACAAAAACAGACCTAAAAAACAATTATCACTATGAAACATAGGTCAGACAAATAAACACTATTTAAAGATAAGTTATTCCTTTAGAATTCTTTGGTTTTTTGTCCTAGCGATTTTTTCGCTAGGACTTTTTTTGGCTAAAACTTGTCAAATCTAGTTTTTATATCTAACTTTGTATTTCATTTTTAAAAATAAAATTCATTATGGGTAAAGGAGATAAAAGAACAAAAAAAGGTAAAACTATTAGTGGATCATACGGTAAATCTAGACCTAAAAATAGTAATAAGAAAAAAACGGAAAAGCCAAAAGCTTAATTAAGAACTGTGAAAAAATAAATGTACATTTTTAACTAATTCTGAACATTTATTTCTTCACAATTCCTTCGCCTACGTAGAATTGACTTTCTACCAAATCTTTTCATCAATTAAATAGTTTTGTACATAGTCCTTTATTCCATCTTCCAAAGATGTGAATGATTTTGTGTATCCAGCTTTTTTCAACTTGGACATATTTGCCTGTGTGTAATATTGATATTTGTCACGAATATCAATAGGCGTGTCTATATACGAAATCTTGGGTTCCATACCCATAGCAATAAATGTATTGGAAGCTAAATCATAAAATGTTCTTGCTTTACCCGTCCCCAAATTGTATAAACCATTTTTCGGTTGCTTTTTCATCATAAAATATAAAACAGATACTACGTCCTTTATGTAGATGAAATCTCTTTTCTGTTCACCATCTTTATAATCTTTATTATGAGAACGAAATAATTTCATCGCTCCTGTTTTCTTGATTTGTCTTACAGTATGTAAAATTACAGATGCCATTCTGCTTTTATGATATTCATTGGGCCCATATACATTAAAAAATTTAATACCCGACCAAAAAGGTGGATGCTTTTTTTGTGCTAATGCCCAAATATCAAAATCATTTTTAGAAACTCCATAAGGATTTAATGGCTCCAACTTTTTTACAATCGAATGTGTATCATCAAAGCCCTTATCCCCGATTCCATAAGTAGCGGCACTTGATGCATACACCAAAGGAATATCATGCTTACTACAAATATTCCAAATATCTTTAGAATATTGAAGATTTAATCTATCAAAAATTTCAGTATCCATTTCCGCAGTATCCGTTCGTGCACCCAAATGAAAAACAAAATCAACTTGAGAATATATTCTATCAAACCAAGCTAAAAAAATATCTCTATGGATAAATTCTCTAATTCTTTTATTTTCAATATTTGGATTCTTTCTATCTTGATAAAAATCATCTACAGCCAGAATATCAAAATGTCCCATTGAATTTAATTGCTTAATCAATGCACTCCCTATAAATCCTAAAGCTCCTGTTACTACTATCATACTTTTTCTTTTTGGCAAAACTAATATGTTCTTTGACAAATCATGTGAAAAACAAAATTTAAAAACAAAAAGAAGTTGGTTTTGAATTTTGCATTTCCTATTCACAGGGCGTC
>CAMZLN010000051.1 GCA_947311465.1 uncultured Saprospiraceae bacterium | reverse complement strand
TCGATGACTACTTTTTTTATTTTATTATTGAAGTCTTATTTTAAACATATTTGATTTTTAATACTTTGGCCAATTCTGTTTGCTTATATTCGTGTTTATTTAGGTGTTCACTTTCCGCTTGATATTTTTGCAGGAATGTATATTGGTCTTTTAGAAGGTTTTTTGATAATTTGATAAAAAGATGAGTCGTCTCTCCAAGGTCGAGACTAGATGAGTTGACGTTTAAAAATAAAATTTATTGTTAAAAAAAATGTTCTTAGTAAAATCAACTCATCCTTCATCCAAGGAGCAACTTGTTGCGACAGACTCATCTAATAATCATGATAATTTGATAAAAAGATGAGTCGTCTCTCCAAAGTCGAGACTAGATGAGTTGACGTTTAAAAATCTAAAAATCAAAACTATGACTCCGTGAAACCGTCCCAAATTTATTCCTAGCCGTAATATCAATAGTGTTTTTACCTCTTTTCACATCTATTGTAGCAATAATTTTATTGGATTTAGTAATGTATTTGAAATCCTTCAATTCTTTACCGTTTACTTTAATCGTGATATCAGATTTGCTACCTACACCTTTTACAAAAGCGGACAACGCACTCTTAAAGGCTTCAGGGTTGAAAGGACTTGAAGTGGGTTGACTAACAGAATTAAATTCGATAGTTGGTTTTCTTGTAAGTCCACCTTCTCCCAAATCAATAACTCCCTTCATCGTTAGATTAACAATTTTGGTGGAAACACCCGCTTTGTTGGTTGCTATAATTTCTATTTTTGTTTTTCCTTTCGATAAAACAATAGGTAATTGCATTAATTTTGAACGGCTACTGTAGGTAATGCCGTGCATCGTTTTTCCATTAATTTTCACAACAAGATCTCTTTCACTTTTGATATTTTGAATTTCTGCAGAAAGATTCATTTTTGTATTAAGCTTTCTAGTCCGTTCATTGGGTTTTACGTCAGTGATAATCGGTTTTGACAATACTACTTTTGGTTTGTAGGTGATACTTACCTTGTCGATAGCATTTCCATCTCTATTTTTTATCGAAATTACAATATTGTTTTTTCCCTTTTTCAATGGCACTTTTGCAGTTAAAATATTTCTTTGCAAAGTGAATCTTTCAATTTTTCCATTGATTGTGAATTTTATTTGATGTTTTGTTGCATTTTGAACCTTGGCTTTTACGTCCGTAGTTGGAATACTTGTTTGTTTTCCATTTTTTGGATTCAAAATAGTGACTGTAGGTAATTTGGGGATATTGGGAATATCTACTTTCTTGTAGTTTATATGGACTGTTTTTGTAGCATTTCCAAATTTATTTTTAGCAAATATTTTAATTGTATTTTTGCCATTTATCAATCGGGTAGTCACCTTTAATTTTCCTGTATTTGCATTAAATTCAAATTTGCTTATCGGTTGATTGTTTACACTCACCGTGATATTACTGAAATGGTCAACATTTTTCACTTTTGCATCCAATTTTGTTGAAGAAGACTTAGAATTACTATTATTTTTAGGTGAATAAATAGTAATTTCTGGCTTTTTTCCTTGCTTCAAGGTACATGTGATACTGGTCTGATCTTGTCCTTTTCCTCCTTTGTTTGTGGCAGTAATTATGAGTGTATTTTTTCCACTTTTTAGATCTATATTGTTTGCTTTGAAAATTTTCGTTTTATTGCTAAAATCAAATTGTGTGATTCGTTTGCCGTTCACTGTAAATTGAATATCATTTTTTGAAACTATATTCTTAATTTCGGCAACGATTGAACTTTTACATTTATCGGTAGTAGCCGTTGGGCTGCTTGTAGAAATAATTTTGACAATAGGCTTAGTAATATTGGGTTTATTTAATTTTTTGAATGTAATCTCTACAAGATCATCTGCTTGACCATAGTTGTTTTTTGCTTGAACAATGATGGTATTTTTTCCTGTACGCAGAATTACTTTTCCAGAAAATTCTTGATGCTGACTGTCATAACTAAATCTGGTTTGTCTTTGACCATTAAATGTAAATGTAATATCATTTTTATTACGAATATTTTCTATATCGGCTTTGATTACATAACTTGTTTTGTAGGTGTCATAAGGGGACGAAGAGGGTGATGTAATTTCTACAGTAGGTCTTGATCTATCCGCTGGCGGTGTATTTGTATCCGTGTCTGTATGAGGATTTCCTTGTATAATCTGCTTTTCTAAAATAATGCGTCTTACTTTTTCTGCTGTTCCTCCATCATTTTCAGCGGCAACTCTTATGGACGTAGTACCTTCTGATAATACAATAGATTTTGTGATAGTATTATTTCTAAAATTAAAGTTTGAAATGTTTCTATTGTTGATATACAAATTGATATCCCGCTTGTTGGTTACATTTTTTACTGAAATTTTTAAATCGAAATTAGAACGTTTCGTTTTTTGATAATCTCTACTTGGATTTCTAAATCTAATCTCAGGAGCATCAATAACTTCTACAATTTCTGGCTCATCATAATCATGTTTGGGTGGCGTATGATGAGTTGGTACATGCTCTTTTTCTTTTGTTTTGTAATAAATAACTTGAGTTTCTGATACAGAACCAGCAGTATTGGTCGCAGTAGTTACAAATTCATTTCTTCCAGGTTGTAATTTTACATAAGTAGATAAATTGCCACCAAAATAATCAAATCTTACTTCTCTATCATTGAAATAGCAACGTACATTATTGGGATGATTCACATTTTTAACGGTTGCTTTTATATCCACTTTTCGTTGGTTGCTGTGGTATGGATTTTCATAAGGATCGGTGTAGGTAATTTCAGGAAGTTTTTCTTTTTTCTTGCCTCCTAAAATCCATCTCATACCAATATTTGTATAATGGTATAAATCTTCATTTCCAGACAATGAGTTATTTGATTCCCATTGAGATCCATCTATATCATCTGTTTGTGAAAAGGTCACTCTATGTCCAATACCTAAGGCGAATCTCGGAGTAAACCAATAGTTTAAATCAAAACCTAAAGAAGGCATGAAGTTGGCGGATAAGTTATCTTGTCCATCTGCGAGCGTTTCATAATCTTGATCTAAAATATCATTTTTTAAAGTTGATTTTATTCCAGAGCTTCCTTCTAAATTTTTATAATCATCCTCATAGGTAGTTTGATTTCTATTATTAAATTGATCAATTTTTGTTTGATATAGATCCAAACCTAAACCACCATATAAAGAAAGTTCCCAATTGTGTTTTTCCCTCATTTTATTGAAAGCAATAACACCTTCTAGAGATAATTCTCCTAATTTTGTATTGTAATTTTGATAGACGTAGCCCAAATTTGAATAATCCAGACTTTTTGTTCCATTCAAGGCTGTATTATTAGAAATTCCAGTGTGTTTTTCATCATCAAGTCCATACATATTCGCATATAAAAATCTGCCCCGAAGATCAAAATTTAATAGATGATTTGGTCTATAGTATAAATTCTTTGCGAGGGTCAATCCAAGACCGTAGCCATTAAATTCAGATGAAACATCAGAGGATTGGTAAGCCCAGCCACCATTTATACCTAATGTCCAGTAGCCTCTAGTTCGGTTGGAAATATTTTGTGATTCTGTGATTGTTGAACATAGTAACAAAATCATTAGAATGTTCCTGATTGTTTTTATTGCTTTCATAATTAAAGGATTTTGAATATAATACGTTTTTCATTCATAATATAGACGATATTTTCCAAGAAAAAAAGAATACTATTTTGTGATTTTATTGCCATTAATTTTAAATGTTTTACATGTTATTTATGTATTTATCTGATTATCAGAGAATTGCAAATATTTTTAATTTTTAAATATGTTAAATTCATTAATTGTTCAGTCATAATTTAACAAGATTTTAATACAGTTGTCAAT
>CAMZLN010000050.1 GCA_947311465.1 uncultured Saprospiraceae bacterium | reverse complement strand
TTCCCGTTTTAGAATCACAACCAATGGTGGACAATGTATCTCATGCGGAAATTGCTCTACCTATTGCGAAATGGGAATTGATGTAAGATCTTATGCACAAAAAGGACAAACCGCAGAACAAACCCCACACCCTACGCATGATGCTCGTACAATGTCTTGTCCTTTTTGTGCATAAGATCTTACATCAATTCCCATTTCGCAATAGGTAGAGCAATTTCCGCATGAGATACATTGTCCACCATTGGTTGTGATTCTAAAACGGGAAAAGAATTTTTGTTGAATACCTAAGA
The DNA here is from genome assembly GCA_947311465.1 of uncultured Saprospiraceae bacterium. Classification (GTDB taxonomy): domain Bacteria; phylum Bacteroidota; class Bacteroidia; order Chitinophagales; family Saprospiraceae; genus CAMZLN01. The sequence continues at coordinate 6,829 of CAMZLN010000050.1, read as the reverse complement.
CTGCTGCCATTGGACAACCGAATCTACACCAAACTCTACTGCCAAGAATCGGGTAGAAACCTACACCAATCACTCCCGAAAATGCAGACCCAATCGCAAAACCATACCATTTTCTCAACGAATAAGAATCCTTGAAAAAGATATTGTTCCCTTGTCCTGAAAATTGATTCATAAGAATTAAGAGAATGACAAAAGCGGCTACTGAAAGAATTCCTATTTTTTCATCTTTATTCAATCTCTCCCCACGATATTTGAATAAGACCCCAACAAACACGACTAAAAATGCAATGATTCCATACATGAATTGTGAACGTGTAATCCATGCCGTTCCACCCATTTCTGATAAATATGTTCCAACCACAGCAATGGTCATGATAAATGACATCGCCAATACTATGTGAATAGTCCAGCGTTCAAGTTTCCAAGATTTTAGGGAATTATCCGATAAATGTCTGAATGAATCACCCGCAGTTTCTGCTAAGCCACCACAACCACAAACCCATGAGCAATACCATCTTTTACCATATTTGTAAGTTAGGAAAGGAGAAATCAAGAATATCATTGCCAATCCAAATCCAAACATAAATAAACTGATATTACTGGTTGATAAAAGACCATTCACATGCCATTTGTCAAAGAAATAGTAATTTAAGGGCCACATGTTTGCAAAATTATAGTAGGGTTGATTCAATCCTTGTAATATTTCTGGCAATAGGAATGCAAAAGCCAATTGGAAAAACATTACTGAAATTGTTCTCAATTGTTGATATTTGTTGTGCCTATATTTTAAAATAAATTTAATTCCAAATCCAAGTATTGCAAGTGTATAAAGAACGCCATAGACAAACCATTGACTAGCAGGTTTTCCTTTTAAAAATATACTCAATGGGTCGAAAAGGGCAATCAAACCTGTATTTCCTGCATCTCCACTGCCTTGTCCTAGGTAAAGGGGATACCAATACAATAGGATGTAAAAACTGGTCAGAACAATACCCGTTATCCATGCAAACGTACCTTTGCTTGAAATATCTGTAAACCAATTTCCATTGTTTTTTATCCCTAATGGAAGTCCTTTGTATTGATTGATGGCAAAAATTACAATTCCTAAACCAACAGATGACAATGCTATTGTAAGCATTAATTTTGGATTTTGAATTATCCCAAATAAGGATAGAACCATGATGATTAGTCCAAGAAATCCAAGTCCTAAACCCACTTTTTGCATGGTATTAATCTGTTGGGGTTTGACATTTACTTTATATGAATTTGACATAATTTTGTTTTTAGCTGAAATTGAAATTTAATAAATCTTGAAAATTGAATTAGCCCCTTAAAAAAGCGAGTACTATATTCAAATTTCGTTTAGATTTAGATTGTAATTTTTTACCCATTTTTTGATTATAAAGCGAGCGAATTGCACTACTATAATCTTCATAAAATTCAGGGTCAAAATTTGCTAAACTGAGATTTTCAATTACTGTTTCAATATTCGTTTTGTCCAATATCCATTTTTCACAAACTTCATGTCTAAATCGGATGCCCATGAGATTAAATCCTAAAATTTCCTTTGTATTTTTATCATAAACTAGTCTTACACTCATTTTTCCATTGGCATGTTCCCAATAAAATGATGCATGATTTTCTGCGGGGCGGGCAAGTACCGTTCCATAAACTTGATATTCAATATCTAAGAATTTGGCAGAATTGAACCAAAGTTTTGGCGTATATTCCGTTTTTTTATTGCAAATAGTATGGGCGACCGTTTCTCCCATCATACGTCCTGTGTACCAAATCGCTTCTATTGGACGACGACCTGGTTTAGGATTTTTTGCTTCGGCACAATCACCAATTGCATATATATCGGGAATATTGGTTTCTAAAAATTCATTGACCACGATGCCCCTTTGTTTTTCAATACCAGAGCCTTCAATAAAACCAATGTTTGGATGAACCCCTGCTGTCAGTCCAACATAATCACAATCAATCCGATCGCCTTTATTGGTGATGACGGCACATGCTTCTCCATTTCCATTGTCAATGATTTCTTTCAATTCGGTTTCCAATCTCAAATCAATATGATGCTCTAAAATGTGGCGACTTATCATTTTAGATTCTTCTGGTGGCATGACGACATTCCAATAATCGGTTTCTCGAACCAAAATAGTCACTGGGATATTTCTAGAATGAAACATTTCTGCCATTTCTAAGCCAATCAATCCACCACCTACAATTACGGCTCTTTTGATTCCAGAGGAAGATGTTTTTTCCATATTTTCGAGATCTTGATAGCTATAAAGGCCACCCACTTTTTGTAAATCTTGACCAGGCCATCCAAATTTATTAGGAGAAGAGCCAGTTGCGATGATTAATTTATCATAATTCAATGTTTTTCCATCGGAGAATGTCAATTTTTTAGCATTAGAATCAATATTTTCGACATAGGCACGCATGAGATTGATTCTATTTTTTGTCCAAAACTCGGGTTCATAAGGCTGCGTATCTTTAAATCTCATGTGACCCATATAGATATACATGAGGGCAGTTCTCGAAAAGAAATAATCTGTTTCGGCAGAGATGACCGTTATTTCATGATTGCTCAATTTTCTAATAAATCTTGCTGCGGTGATTCCACTAATCCCATTTCCGATGATGACGACTTTCATATAGTTACGATTTAGAGTTTTATATCAGTATGGCATATTTTCCAAAAAGGTTGCTTTACAGCTGAAAAAAATCTTACCCATATTGTGAACGTAAAACTAAAGGATTGTTTGTAAAAAGGAAACTTTTCTTTTGTCTTTGTAAGGACAAGTATAATTATTAAATCGAATTAGTTGGGAATATTTGGGTTAGAGTTGAGTCATCATTTAACTTCGTTGGTGATTAGTTGAGCGCTATGCTGTTGAGTAAAAAAAAAATGTTTGACTTCGGTACATGAAACTTCAGAATATCCATCTTTGTCGTTTGTACGTCAAAATCGACTAATATTTCCAATGGTTTTGAAATTGAGTTTTGATATTCTAATAAAAAAGATTATCTTCGAATATACATTTAACTAACTAGTGTCTGAACAGAAACTCCTCAAATTTAGAAATGAACGTTTCCATCCAGCTACTAACTAATTTACTTCTTATGAAAAAAGCTTTACTTTTAATATGTTTTTTATTTACCTTATCTTTGGGAAATGCTCAAGATGGCGTTTTGTTGGAATTGGAACATAATCCTGCCAATGTCATGGAGCCAAATAAAGATAATTCTGATGTTATTGCCGAAACTATGGTGAAGAATACGGGGATTGGAGATTTAGAAACAACATGGACACGTACGTCAGTTGAAATCCCAGATGGATGGATTACTTATGTATGTGATTTGAACAATTGTTATCCACCAAATACATTTACTAGCAAATTTACATTAGCAGCTTCACAATCAGGTACATTTTCTTGCCATGTTAATCCAAATGGAATTTGTGGTTCGGGTGTAATTAAAATAGATTTTGCCGAATCAGATGCTTTAAAGCAAGAAGGTATTTTTAATTTTACAGTTTGCACAACAGCAAATGGTGATATTGAAACTCAATCAATTGGATTGTTCCCAAATCCAACTAGTGGAACTTTTCAAATAGAAACTACTAATGTAGAATTGGGAAGAATTGACATTTATAATGTCTTAGGTAGAAAGGTTCAATCTTATGATGGATCAAATAGATTTTTTGATATTTCAAATGAGGCTATGGGGATCTATTTAGTACAAATGGTCGGAATTGATAATGCTGTAATCAAAACAATGAGAGTAAGTAAGGTAAATCCTTAATTGAAAGTTAAAATAATTAAAACACCCTTGCTGATTGTTTTTGGCAAGGGTGTTTTTTATTTAGTTGGTTTGAAAAAAAAATTACTTAATCAAGAATTAGGTGGACTTACCTATTTTTGCAATATTTGTGTATAAATTTCAAATAAACGTGAATCAAGATCAAGTCATAGGGCAAAAGCCATTAAAAGAATCATTAGCCAATCTTGTAAAAGATGGAAAAGTACCTCATGCAACTATGTTTTTGGGGCCAAGAGGATCTGGAAAATTGGCAATGGCAATGGTCTTAGCATCAAGTTTGATGTGTCAAGATGCACCAGATGGAGTGAGTTGTGGAAAATGCAATTCTTGTAAAAAGCAAGAAAAAATGATTCATCCAGATATACATTTTTCATTCCCATTTTTGGGAAGTAAAGTTACAAGTGACAATTTTTTGCCACAGTGGAGAAACTTTATTGGCGAAACACCCTATCGAAGTTTTGAAGAATGGATGAATTATATTGGTGCAGAAAACAAACAAGGAAACATCAACACCTTAGAATGCGTTCATATAACCAAGAAATTAAATTTGAAGTCTTTTGAAGGAAATAAAAAGATTTTGATTATGTGGCTGCCTGAGTTTTTGGGTAAAGAAGGCAATAGATTATTGAAATTAATTGAAGAGCCACCAGAAAATACATTTTTCATTTTAGTAGCGAATAATCAAGATTTAATTTTGAATACGATTTTGTCAAGATGTCAAATGATAAAATTTTCTCAATGTAGTGATGATGAGATTAAAAATGGATTGGTGAAACAAGAAGGTGTTACAGAAGAAAAGGCTAAAATGATAGCAAGAATTGCGGATGGAAATTATCATGAAGCATTGAAATTGAAAAACGAAGTTCAAAATGACTATGAAAAGTTGTTTGTAGAATGGCTTCGAAAATGTTATAAAGGAAAGAAATCGGAACTAGTAACTGTATCAGAGCAAATCGCCGCAATGGGGAGAGAGCCTGAGAAACAGTTTTTTAAATATGGATTACATTTTCTAAGGGAAATGATGCTTTTGAAATTCGGGGATAGACCTTCTCATTTGTCAGAGGACCAACAGGGTTCGGCAATGAAATTGGGGTCACTTTTGAGTTTTGAGCAGTTGGAAAGTATGGCAGAATTATTTACAGAATGTATTTTTTATATAGAAAGAAATGCAAATCCGAAAATTTTGCTTTTAAATACTTCAATTCAACTCCATAAAATAATGAGAAATTTAGTAACTGCATAAGTTGTTAAATTTATAAACTTGATTAAGTAATGGAAAATAATACAGCAAAAGCACCTAAAAAGAAAGTAGGTGGTTGCAAGTCTGGTGGTTGTTCATCTGGTGGTTGCAATCGAATGAATACTTACGACTGGTTGTCGCATAGAGCAATCAGTGACGATCATTTCAAATATGTTGAAGTGAGTTTTAAAAAAGGGGCTCGTAAAGATTTTTATCACAATCCAAATCCAAATAAATTTATTACAGGTGACCATGTCGTTGTTACTTCAAATGCAGGTAAAAATGTGGGAGTGATTACACTTTCAGGTGAATTGGTGCGACTTCAAATGAGAAAAAAGAAAGTCAGAGAATCTGAGGTAGAATTTAAAATTATTCGAACAGCATCAGAACGTGATATGGAAATGTTGGAAGAAGTTCGATCCATGGAAATGGGGATTTTGGTCAGAGCGAGAGCTATCGTTCGTTCCCTTGATTTGGAAATGAAGATTGGTGATATTGAAATTCAAGCGGACAAAAGAAAAACCACTTTTTATTATACCGCAGAAGGCAGAGTTGATTTTCGAGAATTAATTCGCCATTATGCCAAAGAGTTTAAGACGAAAGTCGAGATGCGGCAAATTGGAATTAGACAAGAAGCTGCTCGTATTGGAGGCGTAGGCTCGTGTGGAAGAGAGCTTTGTTGTTCTTCATGGATGTCAAGTTTCAAGGTCGTAACAACTACTGTCGTTAGGTATCAAAATTTGGCAATCAATCAGTCAAAGTTATCTGGTCAATGTGGACGACTAAAGTGTTGCCTTAATTTTGAATTAGATTCTTATTTAGATGCATTACAAGATTTTCCTAAGCGTGCAAATACTTTAAAAACTAAGGCTGGAAATGCCAAATTGATGAAGACCGACATCTTCAAAGGTGTAATGTATTATTTTACGCAAACTGAAATGGGGAAACGTTTGGTCCATCCTTTGACTACCGATAAGGTGAAGGAGATTTTAGAAATGAATAAAAGGGGAGAATATCCTGAATCATTGCGTGATTTAGTAATTGTTGATATCCCAGATACTGATGATGAAGCGTTTGATTTTGATAGTGTAAATGATGTAATTGATTTACCTCCAGAAGAACGCAAAAAGCGTAGAAGAAAGAATAGAAATAGAAATAGAAATAAGAAGAAGACCTCTGGAAATTTGAGCAACCGTGTGAATCAAAAGCAAGGGAATACTCAGAATAAACAAAAAGAGAATCCTAATCAGAAAAAGAAAACAAATCCAAACCAGAATAAAAAGGTGAATCCAAATCAGAATAAGCAAAATGATGCTAAAAAGGATGGTGAGAATAAACCTAATTCTGAACAGAATCCAGCGAATAAGAATAGGAATCGTAATAAGAATAGACGAAATAAGAGACGTAATAATCGTAATAAAAATAATCCAAATAATACGAATGATTCAAATGGTAAGACTTGATAAATTGGTTGTGGGTTGTAAATGGTTGTGGGTTGTAAAAGGGAAAGGGTGATAGGTAAAGGGTATGAAAGAGTTCTGATTGAAAGAATATGTGTGATGACTGAAGGAATGATAAGTGAAGAGCAGTGTGGTTTTAAAATGTGGAGAGGATGCTTTGACCAAGTATTTTCCTTGAAGCAATTGAGTGACAATGATGTATGAAAGAGAAAGGATTTATTTGTGGCATACTTGGATTTTGAAAAAAAACATAGGATAGAATTGACAGAGATGCGATGCGGTGAGTATTGAGTATGTA
>CAMZLN010000049.1 GCA_947311465.1 uncultured Saprospiraceae bacterium | reverse complement strand
GGATTATTGTTGTCAATATTATTATCATTATCATTATTATTATCATTATCATTATTATTATCTTCATTATTATCATCGTTATCATTAACATCATCATTGTCGTTATTGTCATCATTATCATTATCGTCATCGTCATCCGAGATACTAATTCTTATTTTTGATCTTCCTTTTTCACAATGGTTATTCTTCCATCGACCAAACCAGCCAATACGCAAACCTACACCAATATTGAATCCTTCAAAATCTTTGTTTGATCGTGGGTTTGAATCTTCTATTCCACGAACAAATCTATAGTTTCCAGTGACAGCAAGTCTAAATATCTTTGTTATGTTTACTTCTACTCCAATCTCAGGAGTAATTACTGATACAAAATCTTTTTGCGTTCCATGTTTATCTAAGTCAATGTCAGTAGCTCCTGTTCCCATTCTAAGACTAATAATAGGATGAAGTACTTTTGGTGACATTGGAGTATATCCCAACCATAGACCACCATGAGCTAAGTCAAAAAAGGGTTCATCTTTCACGATATTTTCTAAGTTTCCAGAACTATTTCCATAACCACCTATGAATACGGGACCTATCACAAGACCAAAGCCACCGCCAGCATTAGAAGTAAATTGATTTTTCTTTAATCCATATTCGTAATTCATACTTCCAAATGCTCCCCAGTTTCGGAATTTACTAAATACGGTTTCTTGTTGAGCGTTGGTAGCAAAACTTGCTACCAATAAAATAATTACAATTAAATTTTTCATCGTTCTATTTTTTTAAAATTATGTAAATGTGTTTCTTTGACAAACTTGTCTAAGAGTCGTAAAATATTTCCTATTTAGACATACCTATCACCTATGAAATTATGTCATTTCAATATTAAGTAGCTGGACACATATTTTTTATAAAAACATATGTCTAACTACTTATGTCTTTCTTATTTTTAAAAATTCATTATGAACTGAAGTAAAATCGAATGCCAAATTGATAATCTAGCCAGGATTTCACATCGTATTGATTATTTTTTCCAATTTTGTTAGAAAAAATAATTCTTTCGGGAGCAATTTTATATTTATATTCTTCTGTATTTTCAATTTTCGTTTCCAGTATAGTTGTGTTTAATCGTATTCCGCTAAAAAGATGTGCCCAACTAAACATTTTTAAATCCATATTTAGATTTAAATTATTTATCAAATTTAGTTCTAAATCATTATTCCCTTCTTTAAATAAATACTGTCCTATTATTTCTAAATCTATTTTCCAAGAATCTGAAAGTTTTCTTGTATTTCCCATACCATAGCCCAACGCTCTTATTGCTTTATCTTTATCTCTTGAATATTTCAAAATATTATACAATCTATGACCTCCAAATTTCAATGCAAAATTATGTTTCAAAACAGGAGCATGACTATATTCAAAATAATTATTGCCATGTCGAACAAAATTCAATAATGCTATTCCAACTCCACTGATTGTATCACACCTATTAATAAGTCCAATTTGAATATTTGCCTTTTCTTTGGATCGATTAAATAAACCAATTTGTAAATTCGTATTTTTTGCTTTATTTCTTAAAATGGAGATTTGAATATTTGCTTTTTTATTGCTTTTATTACTTAATATTGCAATTTGCGCTCCATTGATGTTGTCAATTTTATTAGTACCTAACGTAATTTGCGCTCCATAACCTTCTCCTTTTGTAGAATTCCTAATCAGCGAAATCTGAGTTCCAAGCATATCTTTTCCTACACGATTGATTCCTAATCCAATTTGAACCCCTTTTAAATCTCCTTCGATTCTATTTGAAATAGTTCCTATTTGAGCACCTTCCACATTGGGGACACTTCCCGAAATCAAGTTAAAAGACAGATTTACAATACTATCAGTTTGTATGATTCTATCCGTACTAATCATTGGTGTCAATGCAACAACAATCTTCGCATCTTTATCTTGTAACTCTTCCAACGATGGTCGAGTATCATATTTCATTGGAATCACCTTCGGCAATTTGAGTTTTTCATCCACATATATCACTCTTGGCACAAAAGATATTCGATTCATCGGCATACCTTTCATTAAAGGAGGTACATCAACTTTTTTATTTACTCTTTCAACCTTTCTGATTATTGTTATTTTCTCTTTTTTTCTTTTTCGCTTCTTTTTTTTCCTTCTTTGAGAAATCAATCCAAATTCAGTTTGATCAAATTTCAATACAATCTGTTTACCAATCTGCGTGTATTTAATGGCTGTATTCTGAAAAATTTCATCCAAAATTGATCCCAAAGGTTGAGTTTCAGCTTGAATACTAATTTTTTTATCCAAAGAAACCATATCCTTACTATATGCAAATGAGAAATCATATTTTTCTGAGATATCAAGTAAAGCCGCTTCAAGTACAATATCATTGTAATTGACAGTTACCAATTCATCCAATAATTCTCGTTGTGCTAAGCAAAATGTTGTTGATAAACAAATCAAGAAGCAAGACCAAATTTTAATCACATCCTTTTCCTTTAAAAATCAATTTTTGGCTAGTTTTTTCTGATTCTAAATTTAATGCAAAAGATAAAGCCTTTAAAACTTCATCTATACTTGCATTTTGAAAGTGTCCTGTAAAGTGGCATTTTTTAATTGCATTATTATCTAAATCAATATCAAGATGATAAAATCGTTTCAATGTTTTTAATATATCTCCCATATTAGTATCATCGAAAATTAATTTTTTAGTATTCCAAGCCATTTCATTAGGAGTGGGTAAAGTTTTAACCACTTTATTTTCTTCTTTTTTTAGAATAGCTTTATTGCCAGGGAGTAGGATAACTTTATCCGTTTGAGCCATTTTCTCCTTTGAGAAAGCGACTTTCCCTGTTACAACAGTTACCTCCACTTCAGATTCGTTGGAGTACGCTCTAATATTGAAAGATGTACCTAAGACTTGTGTCAATGCTCCATTACTATGGATTGAAAATGGATGCAATGTATCTCTAGCAATTTCGAAGAACGCTTCTCCTTCTAAAATCACATCTCGAATTTTAAAATCTGATTGATAAGTTAGTTTGCTATTTGCATTTAAGGTTATTTTACTTCCATCAGGTAATACAATATTTTTTGTTGCATCTTTTCCAGTTTCAAAGGCAACGACATCTATTATTGCTGGATGGGTAGAATTTGTCCACCACAATCCAATGCCCACTAAAAGCGCAATAGCTGCTGCAATATTTCTTAGACTATAAAATGGAAGTTTTTTAACAATAGGTTGATTTACTTCGGGTTCTACTGTTTCTGTTTCAATTAATATGTCAATATTTTCCCAGATTTCATTTTGATCACTTGAAAAGTCAATGGTTTCAGGGATTGAATCTCCCCAAATCATTTTCATCTCATCAAAAGATATCTGATTGGCTGGGTCTCTTTCGACCCATTCCATTAGCGTTTTTTCTTCCGTTTCCGAAATCTCCTTTGCCAAATATTTGGCAATCAATGTTTCAATATTTAACTCGTTCATTATAATGATTCTTGAATTCAAAAAGACATTTTATCATATCTTCTACACTCTTACAAATGAGTACTTAAAGATATTTATTTATTGCCTTTCAACTTTATGACGCAACAAAATAAGGAATACCCCTATGTTTATTTTATTTTTTTGGAAAAAAGATTTTTTTTGTAGAAACTGTAGTTGAGTAGTAAGCTTTTTATGCATCTAAGTGAATAGTTCGTTGATGAATAGTTCGTTGATGATTAGCTAATGCTACGCTGTTGAGTGAGAAAACTGTATTTTGGCTGTGGTCTTGAGTGGTGATACACGTTTAATCAATTCAGATAAAATACATAAAGTCCTGAAGTCCTGAATACTTGAAGTACTGAATACTTGAAGTCCTAAATACTTGATGTCCTGAAGTCTTGACGTCCTGACGTCCTGAAATTTTAAAAATATCCAAACGCAAAAATCCCAAGTCAAATGACTTAGGATTTTCTATATGCGCTCCTTCTAGGACTTGAACCTAGGACCTACGGATTAACAGTCCGGCGCTCTAACCAGCTGAGCTAAAGGAGCATTTTAAAACAATTATTCTATTGCTTTATTTTAAATGCGGGGCAAAGTTATTATAATTAAAATTAAATTGCAATCTTTGTGCATATTTTTTTTCAAATAATTTTAATATGAGTTTAGTATCAATAGGAACAGTAGCATTTGACAGCATCGAGACACCATTTGGGAAAGTGGATAAAGTAATCGGAGGGGCTTGTACATATATAAGTTTAGCTGCATCATATTTCACAGACGATCTTAATATCGTTTCAGTAGTTGGAGATGATTTTCCGCAATCAGAATTAGATTTTTTAGCATCTAAAGGCATTGATTTGCAAGGGTTAGAGATAAAAAAAGGAGAAAAGACCTTCTTTTGGGCTGGAAAGTATTATGACAACATGAATCAACGAGACACTCTAGTTACAGAGTTAAATGTATTAGAGCATTTTGATCCAAAACTTCCTGAAGCATATCAAGACTGCAAATATTTGATGTTGGGAAATTTAACGCCCGAGATTCAATATAGTGTCATCAAGCAATTAAAAAATCGTCCAAAACTAATTGTCATGGATACCATGAACTTTTGGATGGATATTGCAATAGATGCTTTGAAAAAAGTAATTGCAGAAGTAGATGTATTGACAATCAATGATGAAGAAGCAAGACAACTTTCTGGAGAGCACGCATTGATAACTGCTGCAAAGAAGATTTTGCAGATGGGACCCAAATATTTGATTATTAAGAAAGGAGAGCATGGAGCTCTTTTATTTGATAAGGACAATATGTTTTATGCGCCAGCGATGCCATTGGCAAAAGTATTTGATCCAACGGGAGCTGGAGATACCTTTGCAGGAGGATTTATAGGCTATTTAGCAAAAACGGATGATATTTCTTTTGAAAATATGAAAAGAGCTATTATTTATGGATCTACTTTAGCGTCTTTTTGTGTAGAAGAATTTAGTATTGCAAGATTGAAAAATCTTACTCAGAATGAAATAAATGAACGTTCACAACAGTTTTGTGATTTAGTAAGATTTGATTTACCAAAATAGAATGAATGTTTTTTCCATTTAGAATTGCCCGTAGATATTTGTTTAGTAATAAGACTACTAATGCAATTAATATTATCACGGGTATTTCTGTATTTGGATTATCTATAGGGACTGCGGCAATTATATTGGTGCTTTCCGTTTTTAATGGTTTTGAAGATTTAATTTCAGATTTATTTAGTGATTTCAATCCTGATGTGAAAATATTACCTGTTCAAGGGAAAGTGTTTTCTCCTGAGATAGACATGATAAAGAAGCTGAATGCACTTCCTGATGTGATTGCCGTATCCAAAACTATTGAAGAGATAGGAATTTTTGGATACAAAAGAAGTCAAGATTACGGTACACTAAAAGGAGTAGATCAGTATTACCAAACAGTGACGGAGTTAGATTCAACAATTAGAGAAGGGGGCTATCAATTGCAAAACCAGAAAAAAGAATTTGCCATTTTGGGTATAGGAATGCGCAATAAGTTATCTGTTAATATTGATGATGTTTTTAGTCCAATTACGGTCTATATGCCCAAAAAAGGAAAGAGTAAGTTGTTGGAAAAATCTTTCAATACTGGATTTGTTTATCCTAAAGCTACTTTTGTAATTCAGCAAGAATTTGATAATAAATATATCATTTCATCTTTGGAATTTGCACAAAAAGTAATTGGTTCCAAAGGGGAAATAAGTGCTTTGGAAGTGAGGCTAAAAGAAAATCATAATCACGAAAAAGTAATGGCTTCTATTCAAGAAATTGTGGGAGATCAACTTATCGCCAAAGATAGATATCAACAAGAAGCTTCTTTTTTGAAATTGATGAACATTGAAAAGTGGATGGGTTTTGCAATTTTATGTTTGATTATAATTTTGGTTGCCTTCAATATGATTGGTACACTTTGGATGATCGTATTAGACAAAAGGAAAGATATTGCTATTTTAAAATCAATGGGAGTCAATAATAAAGATATAAAAAATATTTTTTTAGGAGTGGGGATCTTATTGACCTTGCTTGGGGTAGCGATCGGAATCTTATTAGCATTAATACTCTATTTTATTCAAATAAATTATGGTATCGTTCCTATTCCCGAAGGTTTTGTCATCGCATCTTATCCAATAAGTTTACGATTCTCTGATATTGTATTGATATCCTTGACCGTAATGACAATTGGTTTTCTTGCATCCTTGGCACCAGCATTTAGAGCCAAGAGTGTGCCTACGGTTTATCATTCAGGGGCATAGTTTTAATTTATAGAACAAAAATGACGAAAATATCGTTTTCTAATCAAACAATCTAAGAAATAAATAAATGGAAAAATTGGAAAAGTGGGAGTTGGACTTTAAATGGCTTGAAATAAGGCATTCGATAAAAGATGCTATGAAGAAAAAAAAACTTCCTGATTTGAATACAATATTGTTATTAATCGGAGTTCAAGAAGTTGGAATAATAAAACCTCAATTTACTAAAGAAGAAAAACAAGATTTAATGCACGTGGCAGTTTGTACGCTTATGAGTGATTTAGGGTATTATCGACTTGCTGGGAAAGATGAAGAAGGATGGCCCGTTTGGGAACATTTAAAGCCAATTGAAGTAGGAGCTGTTGGTGAGCAAGCAACACTTTTAAAAGAACAAATTATTAAATATTTTAACAACAATAACAACCAACAAAATGAAGAAATTTAACTTTTTACTACTCGCTTTTGTCTTATTTGCAATGTCATCTTGTAACAAAGAGACTATTTTACTTATCGAAACTGACTATGGAAACATGAAAGTCAAATTGTATGACGAAACACCAATCCATAAAGCAAATTTTATGAAATTGGCAAAGGAAGGATTTTACAATGATTTACTATTTCATAGAGTAATTAGCGGTTTTATGATTCAAGGAGGAGATCCAAATTCAAAAGATGCTCCAGCATCAAAGAGATTAGGGTCAGGAGGTCCTGGATATACTCTTGAAGCTGAAATTGGTAAATATCATTTCAAAGGTGCTCTTTCAGCAGCTAGGCAAGGAGATGCCGTGAATCCTGAAAAGAAATCTTCTGGCTCACAATTTTATATCGTTCAAGGGAAATCAATAGATGGTAAGACCTTAGATATGATGGAAAAGCAGAAAGGAATTAAATATTCTATCGAAGATCGAAAAAAATACAAAGAATTAGGTGGTACTCCGTTTCTAGACAATGAATATACTGTCTTTGGAGAGGTAATTGAAGGATTAGAAGTGATCGATGAAATCGCTAAGGCTCAAACAGCTCCTGGTGATCGACCAGTGAAAGATATAAAAATGAAAATTACTTTATTATAAAAAAAAGAAAAGGGTAGGTTTTTAATCTACCCTTTTTATTAGAATAAAATTAATACATGAACACAAATTCACTTTCTCTTTACTTGATAATATTAGCATTTGCTTTTATTTCTTCTTGTGCAAAACCAATTGCAAATTTTAGTTATAATCCTGAAAAAATAAAGGTGCCTACTAGAATAAATTTTAAGAACAATTCTCAAAAAGCAAATGAATATGAATGGGACTTTGGTGATGGAACTACTTCTAGAGAATCAGATCCCGATCATCAATACTTATCTTCTGGAAATTATGAAGTAAGTTTAAAAGCAATCAATAAAAAGAAGGAAAATATTTTAAAAAAGAGAATCGTTGTAGATGCACCTTCTTCGTGTATGGTGATGTTGGAAACAAAATATGGCAACATGTTGATTGAATTATACGATGCAACACCAAAGCATAGAGATAATTTTATTGAATTGGTTGAAAAGGGCTATTACGATGATTTGATTTTTCATAGAGTAATTAGTGGATTTATGATTCAAGGAGGAGATCCTAGGTCGAGAAATGCCAATATGGAAGTAAATTTAGGGGGTGGTGGACCAAAATATAGAGTTCCAGCCGAATTTGTAGATACTCTTGCACATATCAAAGGAGCACTTGCTGCTGCAAGAACAGGCGGACCAGGAAACCCAGAAAAGGAGTCGTCAGGTTCACAGTTTTATATTGTACAAGGAACACCAATTTCAAGTGCAAGTCTTGACAATTTTGAAAAAACAAAAGGCATCAAGTATTCTGATGAACAAAGAGAAATCTATACCACAATAGGAGGTACTCCGCAGTTGGATCAAGAGTATACTGTATTTGGTAGAGTCGTAGATGGCTTAGATGTGATTGATAAAATCGCCAATGTCAAGACGAATAATCGTGATCGTCCGATGGAGAATGTAATTATGAAAATTAGGATTATAAATTGATTCCCAAATTCATATAACCATCATTCTTACAAAACCAAAAATGAAAACTCCACTCTACTTTCAAAAGAAACTGCTGGTGGATTTCGGAATTTAATTTTTACGAAAATATTAAAATTATCCACAGCAATATCATTCAAATCCACTAGTGTAGCTATTAATTCTAGTTCAGAACCCGTATTTCTGGGGACGTTGTCTCTGTAAAAAATTTCCTTTGCCTTTTTAGGGTCATCTTTGAAAATATGAATGGATATTTTATCTATATTTTCATAATCATTTCCGCCGAGCACATTAATCAATTTTGCTTTGCCTGAATTTATTTTTGTGATTTCAGATTCGTCAATCCCATTTGCATTTAATAAATCGGTTCGATTGGATCGAATGTCCCTAATGTTGAAGAACCAAGTTTCCAGAGAATTTAATCCCGCATTTACAGAGAAAGTTTCAACGTATGGCATCTCCATTAAAAATTGGTCGTTCTTTTTACAAGAAAAACTCATCAACATTGCAATAATTAAGGTGAATTGATACAAAATTTTCATAATTGAGTATTTATTATTGAGATTTAATCAATCTATCAGATAAATTTCATAATTTTAATCTAAGACAGAATAATATTTCATTATTTAGAGTAAAGATAATACGATTTTGGTGATATTTTTGCCAAAATCGAATAGCAACTAAAATTATTATACAAAACTAAAAATCAACAGATGGGTGAGCAAAAAGTATCCCTTTTAACCGACAAGTCAGAAATGCAGAAATTTGTTAAGCAACTTCTAGAAGATGTACAATCTTTAGAATATATGTTGGATAACGATTGGTTTGAAAAAGATATTATACGAATTGGTGCGGAACAGGAAATGTGTATGGTAAACAACGATACCATGAAGCCCGCTTTTATAGCAATAGAAGCATTGGATAAAATGAAATCCTATGAGTGGGTTGAAACCGAGCTTGCAAAATTCAATCTTGAAACTAACTTTGATCCTAGAGAATTTAAAGGAGATTGTTTGGCTAAAATGGAACACGAAGCGAGATCAAATTTAACTAGAATCCAAAAGACTTTAGATGATTTTGATGTGTCAGTTGTATTGACAGGAATTTTGCCTACTTTGAGAAAAGATGATTTGAATATGGATAGTTTGACTCCAAAAAAGCGATATTATGCTTTGATGGAAGCTATTAACGATCAGTTGACTACAGATGCCTATGAACTTCGATTGAGTGGTATTGATGAATTGAATATCAAACATGATTCTCCCTTGATTGAAGCATGTAATACAAGTTTTCAAGTTCACCTACAAATCAATCCAGATGAGTTTGTGAAGATGTACAATATTTCTCAAGTATTAGCTGCTCCAATGATTGCTATTTCTTCAAATTCACCTCTAGTTTTTGGAAAAAGGTTATGGCATGAATCTAGGATTGCATTATTTCAACAGTCGCTAGATACACGAGCGTCACATGATCACATGAGAGAGAAGAGTCCTCGAGTTAATTTTGGGAATGGTTGGTTAAAAGATTCGATTTTAGAAATTTATCAAGAAGATATTGCTAGATTTAGAGTGTTAATTGCAGGTGATATTCAAGAGAATTCTATTGATGAAATTGCCAAAGGAAATGTGCCAAAGTTACGTGCTTTACAAGTTCATAATTCTACAGTATATAGATGGAATCGTCCTTGTTACGGAATTAGTCCAAACGGAAAACCACATTTGAGAATTGAAAATAGAGTTTTAGCTGCAGGACCCACTGTTGTAGATGAAATAGCAAATACGGCCTTTTGGTTGGGATTAATGGTCGGAATGGCAGATAAATATGAAGATATTAGGGATCATATCTCTTGGGATGATGCAGCAGATAATTTTGGAAAGTCTGCTAAATATGGTATTGATTCTACCTTTACGTGGTTCAATGATGAGAAAATAACTGCGGTTGATCTTATTATTAAAAAATTGATTCCAATTGCAAGGAAAGGATTACAGATTAGAAAAGTGGATAAAAAAGATATTGATAAATATTTAGATATCATCAAAGCAAGGGCAAAGGCACACATGACTGGAGCTAGATGGATATTGAGATCTTTTACAAAACTTAAAGAAGAAACAACAACAGATGAAGCCTTAGCGTGTTTGACATCTAGTATTATTAAAAATCAAAAAACTTCGATGCCTGTACACGAGTGGAAATTACCTGAGTTGAGTGAACTGGTACATTACAAACCTTCTCAAATCAAAGTGGAAGAGTTTATGACTACAGATTTGTTTACAGTTCAAAAAGATGATATTATTGAATTTGTAGCGGAAATGATGGATTGGAGAAAAACTCGATATACCGCAGTAGAAAATAAAAATGGAGAACTGGTGGGGCTCATTACTCAAAGATTGTTGTTGAGATATCTTATCAAAAATCCAATTCTAAAAGGAAAAGTTACTACTGTAAATGATATTATGTTGACTAAACCCTTCACTATATCTCCAGAGAAATCAATAATGGATGCATTAGAAGTGATGCGAGAAAATAAAGTAGGTTGTCTTCCTGTTGTTAAAGGAAAAGAATTGATTGGAATGATTACTGAAAAAGGATTTTTGAGTACGACGTCGAGGTTGATTGAGCGATTGGGGAAATAATTTTTTTTAGTATCTGGGATTAAAAAGGTTTAGCAATTTCCAAATGCTAAACCTTTTTTAATGATTTATGAATAATGAATAATTTCTTTTTCAACATTAAATCAATCTTAACATCCAATGAATATTATGTAAAGTTTAACTTTGTTCAAAAATATAATCTAAAGAATTTGTAATTTTACAATTGCACTGCTTAATTTATTTTACAAAGAACCCATAAATATGGAAACTGAAACGAAAATACTGATTGTAGATGATGAACCTGATATTTTAGAATTTCTGAGATACAATTTCAGCAAAGAAGGATTCTCTGTTTTTACAGCTTC
>CAMZLN010000048.1 GCA_947311465.1 uncultured Saprospiraceae bacterium | reverse complement strand
GGCAATAAATAGGATTAAACTAAATTTTAATTGTTTCATGGTTGTGAATTTTATTTATAAAAAAATGGGTGTATAAACACCTTTCAAAAACCTACTACGCATTGATTTTTGATTTCTTTCACTTTTTGAAAAAAAAAATAAGTTTACTAAATTTTTAAAGTTTAGTAAACCTATTCATGTCCACCTATTTACTGACCTAACACATTATCTCTTCTTCCGACGATTCTTCATTTTTTGACGATGTTTCATCCCTCCCCAAGGCATAATATCTTCCGCATGGAATAAACCATCTGAAATTACTTTGCCCATCATCTTGACTTCTTGATTTTTTTCTATATTAATAATCGGTGCAATAAATACATCTTTGCCGTACCGAACAGTCCATGTTTTTTTATTAAAATCAATAAGTGTAAATTCATTTTCTTTCACCGCTTGGATGGTTCCAGATAAATATCCCGCTTCGGGATTCATCCACATTTTTTTCTTCTTGGATTGGATACTTTCGTATAAAGTGATTCTATTGGCGAATGCATCATCCAACCATCGTCCACCACCACTTATAAAAAATAATGTACCTATCAAGATACTCAATCCAGTACTAAAGCCTACCAGTTTTGACCACAGTAATTTATATCCTTTTTTGGAATTTTGTATAAAATAAATGGCTGAAACTAAAAATACAATCAAAGCTATTATCCAAATTAGGGGCAATAATCCTAAAAGCATCTCTAGGGTTGAATGTCCAAAATGAGATAATAAATTAAAATCGGTTTGTTGAATCGCATATAAAATAACGGAGAATGCCCCAGCACCAATCAGTACTGAAATGATAAACGCAAGCCAAATCAGTGCATTTTTTGATATAAAATACCATTTTGGTGTAGGTTTGATGTGATCGTTTTTTATTCTATCGATTAGTTTTTTTGATTGTTCCATGATTATTGTTTTTAAAAAAACGACAAATCCTTGTCATTCGTCATTTTAACAAAGGCTTTTTTGGCACGATTAATTCTTGTTGCTACCGTTCCTTCGGGTATTTTTAAAACATCTGATATTTCAATATAACTCATTCCTTCTACAAATTTTAATACCAAAATAGTTTTATATTTCTGTGGTAAAGCGTCTAAAATTTGGTTGATTTTAATTTGTTTTTCTTCAATACTTTCCTCATTATCATCTTCATAGCTCCCCATGGTATGCTCATTGACTTCGATGTGTTGATCTTTTCCATACGATGTTTTTTTACGCCAATAAGAAATGGTTTCGTTGTGAACTATTCTGTAAATCCAACTACTGAGTTTCATATTGGGATCAAAATCGTTCAAATTTTTCCAAACTTTGATAAAAGCATCTTGGAGTACGTCTTCTGATTCTTCGTGGTTGAGAGAAGCGATGCGTTTGATATATCGCATCAATTTGGGTTCGTATTTATCAAACAAACAAGAAAAATATTCCAAATCCACAAGCGATTTTTGGACAATTTCTTGATCCGTTAGTTTATCGCATATTTCTTGAGTTACTGGCATAGAATGCTTTTATGATATCTGTGCGCTGAATTTACGAATTTTTTTTAAAAACCATTCAAGTTTTGATACTTTATCAAAAATAAATAAACTTAGAATCGCCAACCCTACACCCGCAATGATATCAATAATATAGTGATGACTTGAATAAACGGCCGAAAACCAGATTCCAAATAGGAAAATAGTAAAAAGTACTTTTGCCAATAATTTCATACCTTTTTTGAAAGCAAAATAAAGTACTATTACAGGATAGGCTGAATGCAAGGAAGGCATGGCAGCTAACACATTTGCATTCTTATTGTAAATTCCTTCAAATATTGGAAATCCAATCAAATTGTCAAACCTCACTAATCCAGCACGATTACCTTGTACTCCAATTTTCAAATCAAAACCATATAATTCAACATACCAAGGTGGTGCGGCGGGGTAGATGTAGTAAATGATAAAACCAAGTATATTGACAAATAGAAATGCCATGGAATAGGTCAAAAACAAGTATTTGTCCTTTATAAATAAATATATTCCAAAACCAATTGGGATTGGCATCCAATTGATATAAAAAAATCCTGACAAGAAATCTAAAAATTTATTATTATAGATGGCAAAATATTCATTCGGTGTGAGTAATAATTGATTGATTTGGATGCCAAATAACCATTTTTCTATTTCATATGGCTTACGTATGTGAACTGTGCTTACTTCATAGTTTGGAATAATACGCATAGAATCATAAATAATCCAAAAAAGAATGAAAATAGAAAATCCAAGAATAACCTTTCTTGAAGAAGCACTTGAATAAAAAGCAATCAGCCAAATTAGTGGTAAATAATAATGTTCACTTTTGAGATCTCCAATAATGTTATTCCATATTAAATAGGAAATTATAAGCAAGGAGTTGATAATGATATTTTTTTTTGTAAGTCTATTGAAATTCATTTTTCTAATCCATTATTTTTTTATGATATGTTTTTTCTCCAGATTCTAAGTCCTTTCCAAAAAACTCTCCATACAATACTTTTAACAAAAGGCTGTTTTCATCAGTCGTGATATATAAATGATCTAGTTTTGAAGGTATGCCACCGATATCTGTATGAATTTCAGCTTGAAAAGGACCTGTTTGTTTTAACCAAAATTTTACTGTTTCTTTTGCTGCCAATTTCATTCTGTAATCATATCCATTATTTGCTTTCTCACATTCTACACCATAAACATACCATTTTTCAATGGTTCTCAACTCCATTCTTTGTCCTTGTTCATCAAATCTTAACCAGTAGGTATCGATAGGTTTTGTAGCGTTTAAATTTCCATCTTTATCAAAATTAGCATCATAAACAATGGTATTTGAATTATGTGTTCTTTGAATATAAAATAATAAATGTTCAGTTTTTGGGATGGGATACTCTATAGGTGGAATAAAAAGAGTCAATACGGTAATTAAAAATAAATTTATCATAATAATTTTTCTTTTTTGTACCAATTAATCGTTTCTTGAATGGCGTCTTCTAAGCTATACTGTGGTTTGAAAGCAAAATCTCTTTCTAAATCTGAACTATCACACAACCAATTCTTTTGTGAAATTTCTTTAAATTTTTCAATATTCAAGGTAGGAACATTCTTAAAAAATAAGCAAGAAAATTTTTCTCCTAGTGTTGCAATCAATCGAACTAAAAAATATGGAAATACAATTACTTTAGTTTTTTTGTTTAACGCCTTTTTGATAATTTCATTAAATTCAATGGCAGTATAATATTTTAAATCAGTGGCAAAATATGATTTTTGAACTACTTTAGACTCCAAAGCATCAAGAAACAAGCATACTAAATCTTTAACATATATAAAAGTGAGATGTTGTTCTTTACTTCCAATGTAAGTTTCAAAGCCATTATTAATCGTTTTAAATATGGTATAAAAATCTTTTTCTCTCGGGCCAAAAACACCGGTTGGTCTAAATATTAAATACGGCACCGTGTTTTGTGATTGGAGGTATTGTTCAATTTTTAACTTACTATCCCCATAAGCAGAAACAGGTTGCGGACTATTACTAATTTGAATAGGCTTTAGAGAATTTGGATCTCCAGGTCCATATGCTGCTAAACTACTTACTAAAATAAACTTTTGGGGTACACTTTTCATTTCGATTAATGCATCTAATAGGTTTTTTGAATTTTGGAAATTAACTTGTTCAAACGATCTTTTATTACAAGTTTTGGTCAAACCTGCGTTGTGAATAACATAATTAAACTTTCCTGATTCTATTAGACTATTTTTGATGGTATCCTTATTCGATAGATCAGTAATAAATAATTTAATTCTAGTATCTTTTAAAAACTCCAAATTGCTCGTTTTTCGAATACATGCATATACATCATGTCCACGACTCAAAGCTTCTTCAACTAAAAAACCACCAATAAATCCACTTGCTCCAGTTATTAAAATTTTTCCCATTTAAATTTTTTTGATATATATTCTACGTCTCAAATGTTGTCTAGGATTGAAAGATTTGAATATTTGTAAACCAGATTTATTATTTTCTAATGTATGACTTGTAATTGCAGTTTTAACTCCGGAATCTATAAATGCATGTGCCATATGTTCAAAAAATATGGCAGGAACACCTTTTCCTTGATATTCTGGACTTACTGCTTGTAAAAGCAAATCAACAGTATCATTCTTTTTCATTGCTTTTAATAAATGTATGAATCCAAATGGAAACAATTTTCCTTTTGCCTTCATTAAAGCTTTTGAAAGGGATGAAAACCCAAGACCAAATGCAACCACTTTTTCATTTTCATCAACTACGAATCCTAGATATTTAGGATTTACCATAGAAAAGTACTGGTCTATATAATAATCAATCTGCTTGTCAGATAATGGCACGAAGCCATATAAATGTTTGAAAGAAGCATTTAATGTTTCAAACATGCTTTTTCCATAAGGACGAACTTCCTTAGCTGTTTTTACAGTTAAGAGTTTTAATCCGTATTTTTCTTGAACTAGTTTTGATATTCTTTTGATTCTTTCAGGTACTTCCTTTGGAATTTTAATTTCCAATTGCACCCAATCTACATCTTTTGAATAGCCCCATTTTTCTAAATGTGTTGGGTAATAGGCATAATTATAAATTACAGCTTGGGTTCCTATTTCATTATATCCTTCGATCAACATACCTTCCAAATCCATATCTGTAAATCCCATTGGACCGTGAACTGCGTCCATTTTCAATTCTTTTGCCCAAGTTTCCACTGTTTGAATCAATGCTTTTGAAACTTCTAAATCATCAATAAAATCAATCCATCCAAAACGTAGATATTTTTCTTTCCATATTTCATTGGATTTATGATTGATTATTCCTGCGATTCTGCCTACAATTTTTCCATTTCTATAGGCCAACCAATATTTTGATTCACAATATTCAAATGCAGGGTTTTTATCCTTTTTTAATGTGGATTTTTCAAATGAATGTAATTGTGGAACTCTATATTGGTTACCTTTGTATAATTTATCTGGAAAAGAGATAAAAGAATTAAGTTCTCTGTTTGTTTTGACTTGTTTTATTTCTAAAGACATATTTTAATTATTTTATAGCAAACTTTAATTATAGAATTGAAAATTAAGTAGTCGGACATAAGTAATCAAGTATTAGATTGTCCTATTACTTATCCAGGATTCCTACTCTATTTTCAATTACTTTTCTACTTTCCACCAAGACGTCAACAGCTTTGTCTATTTGGTTCAGTGTATGAGTCGACATCAAAGAAAACCTTAATATTGATTTTCCTTTTTCGACAGCTGGATGGACAACGGGATTTACATAAACACCATTCTCCAATAACCAACTAGCTATTTTATAAGTATCTATATTATCTCCAATAAAAATGGGAATAATGGGTGTCTCACTTTCTCCAATTTGGAACCCCTCATCTAAAAGTCTCTTTTTCGCATAATGAGTATTTTCCCAAAGCTTTGTAATACGTTCAGGTTCTGACTGAATAATATCTAAAGCGGAGATAACTGTTGCCGCAGATGCAGGAGGAATACCAGCACTGAATATTAATGCTCTAGCATGATGTTTTATATAATTAATAGTATCCTTATCACTTGCAATAAATCCTCCTAAAGAAGCTAAGGATTTGCTAAAAGTCCCCATGATTAAATCGGTTTGGTCTGTCATTCCAAAATGTGATGCTGTTCCAGCCCCAGTTGCCCCCATAACCCCTAAGCCATGCGCATCATCTAGCATAATGGATGCATTGTATTTTTTTGCTAAAACAGCTATTTCATTAAGCAGGGCTAAGTCACCTTCCATACTAAAAACTCCATCAGTGATAATTAATTTTATTTGATTTTGATTAGTTTTTTGAAGGATCTTCTCCAAAGATTCCATGTCATTGTGTTTATATTTCAAGGTTTTGGCAAAAGCTAACCTGCAGCCTTCATAAACAGAGGCGTGAGATTTTTCATCAATAATAAGATGATCATTTCTACCAACAAGACTTGGAATTGTACCCACATTAGCTTGGAACCCTGTACTAAATACTGTGACAGCTTGTTTTCCTACAAATTTGGCTAGTTTGAATTCTAACTGATCATGTAGATCAAGATTTCCATTCATTAATCTAGATCCTGACGCACCTGTACCATATTTATTTAGGGCATTTTTTGCCGCTTCCTTTAATTTTGGGTGATTTGTAAGTCCCAAATAACTATTAGAGCCGAACATTAAAATTTTTTTCCCATTTAAAAGAACTTCTGTATCCTGACCTGATTCCAAAGAGTGGTAAAAAGGATACATCCCTTTCGCTTTAAATACAGATGGCAATATAAACTTAGATAATTTTTTTTGTAATAATTTCATGATCTTTTTTTTAAAAGTCAAACTTAAATCGTACTCTAATTCCATATTCTGAAACATTAGGATTCTCTAAATATGTTAATCTCCTAACGAGATCAATTCTAAAGAAATTAAAAACATTTTCCAATCCCATGCTCACTTCCATATATGGATCATCTTGTAACATGAATGTACTTGGGTTATTCGTTTCATCAGAAGGAAAGGAAATTAAGTTATCAGACACATTTGGATTGTTACTATCTGAAAGTCCTCCATAGAGCCCTTTGAAAGAAGCAACAGTTCTCCATTTTAATCTTTTTATTAATGGTACTTTATTTAGAAAGAATCCATTGAAGTGATGTTCTGCAAAAAATGATGCTGACTCATCACTGACAAACTCTAGGAAATTCATTAAATTATAAGAATATAATTGATAAGAATACGTTTGATTGGCTCGATGAACAGTCAAATTCGGAAAAGAAATTCCTTTTCCAAATATCTTATTTCCTTCAACCTTAATATTGGTGAACCCGAATTGAGAAAAGTAGAATCGTTTGAATAAACTAAAATTTAATTTACTGTAATTGTTATCTCCATTAAAAATACCTTTAAAACCCTGGGTATAAGATAGTTGAGCAATGGGATATTTTGATATTATTGGCGTTCTATAATCCACACCCTGATAAAATTTTTCATTAGGCGCAAATCGTATATTTGTAGTAAGTTCAGTCGAAGTAATACTAAATTGCTCTATACCTTCGGAAATAAATTTTAATGAGCCACCAGGCTTTTGAATTAAATGACGTAGACCGAATGTAGTAGAAATATTATTTTTCCAATCTTTATAGTGCTCTACCTTAAACATATTATAATATAAAATTTTATCAGCCACTCCTCGTTTGAATGATAAAAGAAAATTGTCTTCATTGATAAATTGGACATCCATTCCAGGGAAATTTGTTTCTTTTTGATACATCGCCATAATGGAATGTTCAGGTTTTCCTTTAAGTTGACGATTATTTAACGACAATTTAACTTTGGCAGAATATTTAAACTGCTTGTCTTTTAACCCATATACCAAAAAGCCATCTAATTTTAATTTTTTACTAAACTTTTCGCTTGTCCGACCACCTACTCTCAATCGTAGTCCTTCAACTTCATTGAAGCTATAAAATGTATTAACAGGACCAATATCGATGTTATTAAAATTCCAATATCCTGCTATTACCAACATTACGATATCTATTGTTTTTTGAAATCCAGGCAAATGTTGGACACTATCTACCATTGTATAAATATCCTGTTCTTGTTCTGTCAAAGCAACAATTCGATTTTCTTCCCAAAATTCAATATCTCTATTTTCGTTATCATCGAGAAGTACCTCATTTTCAATCCCATTAAAAATTGAATCTGCGATTGGATGGTCTAAAACATAGTTATTATAAAAAATAGCCTTTCTTCCATACATACCCGTTCCTGTTTTTGTGATATTAAAATCAATAATCATTTCATTACGGGTCAGCATCCAAGCCTTATCATCAAAGAGCTTAAATTCTTGGATAATTTGTAGATCTTCAACATAATTCAAATTGACATCTTCTGAAACACGCATATCAACTTTTACTACAGAGAGTTTGTCATCATTTGTCACGAACAAATTTCCATTAAAGGCCAAATCTTGTTTGTTTCTTGGTTGGAAAGCTAAATTAATACAATCATATCCATTCACATCTAAAGTATCAATAATATGAAATCGATACACTGCTGGAGCTACTCTAGAAATAGGGCTTACAAAAAGATTTGTCAGTAAGTTGATGTTGGCATCATATATATCAATCTCCTGATATAAATTATCAATTAGAGCCCCAATGCCATTATTGTCCAAGTATTCATGAAATCCAATCATTTTACTTCCTTTGATGATGACTTTCGAATCTTTAGGATTTTTGCGATAATTCACTTCAGAAGAAGTTTCCTTTAAAAAGACGGGTAAATATGGCTTACCATTAATTTTTGCTGTGTCAATATAATTAAAGATGAATTGTGTCTTTTTGAATATTTTTCGATTTGTAAAATCATCACTGATGTTATTTAGATCCAGTTGTATTTTTTCATATTTATCGTATTGATAATATGTTAAATGTTCTTTACTATTTAAATCTTTATTCTTTACTATTTTTTTAATCAAGTCAACAGCGGGGTTATTTTTATTTCGATATCGTTTCTTTTTAGAAAGGACTACCACTTCATTCAAATTAATTGCATAAGATTCTAATTCGAAAATTATTTTTTGTCTTTTTCCTGTTTCTATATCCTTGATTGACTCATGATAGCCAATATAAGATGCTATTAATTGATCAGATGCCCACTGTGTTGTTATAGAAAACACACCATTATAATCTGTTGTTGTTCCTATTGTTTTTCCAAGAAAGCCTACATTCACAAAAGCTAACGGCTCTTTAGTTTTGGCATCTATTACTTTTCCTGTAATGACTGTTTTTTCTTGGGCATTAACAGTTAATGCCAATATGAACACAACCATTGTGAGAAAATATTTAATATTATATTTGATATTATTATTCATTAGAAATTTTGTTAAAATTAAAATATTTTGATATTAAAAAATTGAAGCTAACTCCTACCACTACTGAAACAATTACCTTTGATATTACTTCATCTATCTGTAGGTATTCAACTAGGAAAAAAATACCTGATGTATTTAATATTACACTGCCTATCCAACCTAAAGCATATTTTGAAAATTGAGTAGTAGCATTCTCTTCTTTACTAACAAATACCCAGTTTCTATTTAACCAAAAGGCAGTAACCCCACCCAGGAATGCACTAACAATAGTTGACATTACATACCACAGACAAAATACTTTTGTAAGTATAACAAAAGAGACAAAATCAACTGTAGTAGCTAGAATAGAAACTAAATTGTATCTAAAAAATGATTTCCAAAATTTAGTTTTCTCAGTCATTAAATGACATTTGTAAACAACAATAATTGCATCACAATTAATCCATATACGCCTGCTAATACATCATCCAACATGACACTCCAATCGCCAGCCATGTCATCTACTTTCCTTATAAATAAGGGTTTAGCTATATCAAAAAAGCGGAAAACGGTCAGTGCATATAAATAATATTGCCATTTAAACGGCATTGCTAAAGCTGTAATCCAAACACCCACTATTTCATCAATTACAATTTGACCCGAATCATGTTCCCAGTATTTGTGAACCTTTTTGATAGCGTAAACTCCTAAAAGGAGAACAAAAATTATAGCTATCAGGCTTGTCAAATTAATAGTTAAAACATCTAGATTCAAACGATTCATCAGTAAATGAAAAGCATAGAATACTAAAATACCTAAAATCGAACCCATAGTTCCTGGCGCAAAACGAGAAAACCCAGTACCCAAACCTGATGCTATAATTTTGTACATGCAATTAATTTTTATGGTTTTTGATAAATACCGTGTTTGTGGAAAAAATAATTCAAAAACAAAGATATTTATCAAAGAATGTATAGTATTTATTTATTATTTTCTAGCACTTTTTCTTCTTCATAATAGTCTAATCCTAAATGATTAATTAAGTCTTCCCCCATTAAATACCTTAGTGTATTTTCCATTTTAATCTTTTGGACAAAAATATCATGAATTGGCATTAATCCTTCTTTCGTTTGTGGAGATTTAAAATAGAAAGACAGCCATTCTTGGATTCCTTTCATACCAGATCTACTTGCTAGATCCATGAATACTGCTAAATCCAATACAATTGGAGCGGCAAGAATAGAATCTTTACATAAAAAATTCACTTTGATTTGCATCTTGTAACCCAACCAGCCAAAAATGTCAATATTATCCCAACTCTCTTTATCATCTCCTTTAGGTGGGTAATAATTGATTCTTACTTTGTGATACATGTCCTTGTATAAATCTGGATAATTATCTGGTTCTAAAACACTATCCAATACACTCAATTTTGAAACTTCTTTTGTTTTGAATGAATCTACATCATCAAG
>CAMZLN010000047.1 GCA_947311465.1 uncultured Saprospiraceae bacterium | reverse complement strand
CTGATATCAATATTGTCTAGTAATAATCAAACGTGTTGGATTTATATTAAAGCCTTATATAGTATTTAATTTTAACCTCTTGCGTTGCTAAATTCAACCTTAAGCAATAAACGAAGACTCAGGAGTTACGAAAAGACCTAAATTTGAAAATTCTAAAGGAAAAAATATGGCACAGTACAATCTGAACATAAACATTAAAATAAATTTAATTATTAATATGAAATTTCGATAAAAATAGTAATTTTCCGTTACAATACTAAAAATAACGGTATTAGAAAAATAACATTAATAAGCAAATATGAAAAAAATAACAATCATAGTCATTGTAGCAATGATTTGGTCCTGTGCACCCACTAGATTTGTAAAACCATTAGAAAAAGATCAAAAATCTGTTGGATTTAACTTTGGAGGCCCTTTGATCAAATTTGGGGGTCTAAAAATCCCAATTCCATACACCTCGATATATGCTGGATATGGTTGGAAAGAAAAATCGACACTGCACGGAGGATTCCATCTAACGGCACTTGCCTATAAAACGCTTCAATTTGATTTTGGAATTACACAATCCTTATTCAATCAAAAAGGAAAGATACCAGGTATATCCGCTAACGGAACGATCAATTTAATGACATCTTTACGTGATGGAGCAACAAGAGTTTACCCACAATTGGAAGCCAATGCATTTTGGGAATATAGTGAAAACAAATGGATGACGTACATTGGAACATCTAATTGGATAGATTTGAATAAAAATGCCAGAAAGTCTCCAGAAAATCATCAATATATTCTTCCCACTTTTCATATTGGACAATCCTATAGGTGGAAAAGGATGGATTTGAGTTTGGAATACAAATATTTAGTTCCTGGTAATGAAAATCAAAATTCAATTGTAGATTTTGTGGTTGTCACTAATAAAGGAGCAAATGGAATCTATTTAAGTTTAAAAAAGACATTTTAAAAAATGAATACAATGAAAATTACATTTATATACATAGCAATTGCAATCGCCTTTTCAGCATGTCTTGGTCTGGATAATAATCTATACACCAACGACAACTCCATCACTGAGTACAAATTTGATGATTATACGGGTTCCAAAGAGATTGACCTTGACGAATCTTATGATATTCCTGAAGAGGACATTCACTTAATGCCATTAACTTCTCATCTTGACGGAGATGCTGTGAAAATATGGGCAATTTATCTAGGGAAAATCGAAAATATAGCAACAGATACCATAATTATGTATTGCCACGGAAATGCCGACCACATGGATAATTACTGGAATCGTGCTAAATTACTTTATCACAGTGGCAATGAAAAAGGGCGATATGGCTTGATGATGGTGGATTATCGTGGATATGGATTGTCAGAAGGAGACCCCATAGAGTCAGGCTTGATTGTAGATGTAGATGCTGCCTTAATTTGGTTGAAATCCAATGGGCTTACAGATGATCGCCTAGTAATTTACGGTTACAGTTTAGGATCTATTCCTGCTACTGCCCATGCTGCTTCGCCTATGAGTTTGAAGCCATCTAAACTAATTTTAGAAAATCCAATTGGAAGTATTACGACTATGGCTCAAGACGCTTCTACCCTTTCGATGCCTTCTACATTTTTTACGGATTTGGAAACTGATAATATTGAGACCATAAAAAAAGTAACTCAACCTTTGTTGTGGTTAGCGGGAGAAGATGATACTTTTTTATATCATTTGACGCACGGAAAACCGATATATGACAATCATAAAGGGAAATTTAAAGATTTTGAAATAATTCCAAAAGCAGTCCACAATAATCTGCCAAAGATAATGGGCTATGAAGCGTATGCTAAAAAAATAGGTGAATTTATAAGAAGAAATGAGTAAAAATATAATTATTTGTTGTGACGGTACAGGAAATCAGTTTGGGGAAGCCAATTCAAATGTGGTCAAACTATTTAGCGTTTTGGACAAAAATGATCCAAATCAGATTGCCTATTATGATCCTGGCGTAGGAACGATGACTGAATCTCTTTTAAAAGTGACTTTAGGGCAAAGATTTCAAATCATGCAAGGTTTAGCATTTGGCTATGGTCTTGCCGAAAATGTAGAACAAGCCTATCAATTTTTGATGGAAAACTATGAGAAGGGAGATAAAGTTTATCTGTTTGGATTTAGTCGTGGAGCCTATACTGTAAGGGCACTTGCTGGATTTATTTTCTCCTGTGGATTACTTCCAAAAGGAGCCGCCAATCTAATTCCCTATGCTTGGAATATTTATAGAGATTTTGAAAAGAATAAAAAATTTGCGACAAAATTTAAGAATACCTATGCAAGAGAATGTAGATTTCACTACATGGGAATTTGGGATACAGTCTCTTCTATTGGAATTTTTTCGGTAAAGAAAAGTTTACCCTATACTGCCAATAATCCCATAATAAGGAATATTCGACATGCTTTGTCAATTGACGAAAGAAGAGCCTATTACAAAGCAAATTTATTAGGTCGAAAGTATGAAAAATTTCAAAACATTAAGGAAGTTTGGTTTGTAGGAGTACATTCTGATGTTGGAGGTTCTTATCCAGAAGAAGAGAGTCAATTATCAAAAATTTCTTTAAAATGGCTAGTAAATGAATCTGTGAATTTCGGATTGCTCATTGACAAAGGACAATATAATAAAGTTGTTCTCGGAAGAAAATCAACTCGGGCTAAATATACCTTTGCAAAACCTAACCCTTTAGGGAAATTACATAAATCACTCACAAATGGATGGTGGATTCTAGAGTATTTTCCACGTAGATATCCTATGAAAAAGCGAAAATTTTATATTCCCAATGGAAGAAGACGAACGATTCCTAAAGATGCCTTCATCCATGAATCTGTTTTAGAAAGACTAAATAATGAAGATATTCAATATAAACCTGAAAATCTGCCGCCTATTGATGGGCTATGTTTAGTTTCGGATCCAAGTATAAAAAAGGAAAAGGAAAAGGAATCGGGAACTGCATAAATTCAATATGCCTACTATAAAAATTTTAGATAAAAACTATTCTGCAATCCTTTTTTGCACCATTGATCAAGCATTAGATTCAATTCTTTAAAAAAGAATTTCATATATGACGAAATGAATTTCATCAACTTATTAAGATTTCTATTTTCAAACCTTTGATTTTAAAATTCTATCCACCAATTCATAATAAACCACCGCCTGAATCAAAACCATTTGATCTTCCGATAAATTTCTATCAACAAACTCAAAAACTCTAGGATTGATATCTTCCTTAGATGGAACTCGCATTGTTGCTTTATCTTCCCCAATCACAATTAGGCTCATAAACTCTTTTTGACCCTTATTTATTCTTGCGATTAATCGGCCCGTTTTGGCTCCATAAAGCAATCCATCCGCTCCATACTCTCCAATAAGAAATTCGCCCATCATGATTGTCACCTTGTCCCCAACAATTTGGTACAAAAATTCATTAGCTGACGTTTTTACAATTAATAATCCTGCTCTTTGTTTACGAGTTTTACCTTTATAGATAAAACCCACCATGTGTTCTTGGTAAATAGACAAAAATACACCAGAAAGATATTCTACACCGAAACTCTTCTTGTAAGATTCATTTATAGTGTCATACGACAACAATTCCAACTCTTTTTCAGTAATAGGAACAATTTCAGGCGTCAAAGCTGCCAATTGTTCTCTCATTTTAAGAATATCAGATTTCGTTTTCCCCTTAGTTGGTGCTCCTTTTTTTGCCACTTTAGAAATAACATAAGCTGCTCCGATAATACCTGCCGTAAAAATTAATGAAAACATAGTTGTAATTATCTCATTTGAATGAAAATCTAAATTATCTAGTGAAAGGCTACTTTTTTACAAATATCTAGCGATGACAAGTTTTTGAATTTCGGTAGTTCCTTCACCAATAGTACATAATTTTGAATCCCGATAATACTTCTCTGCTGGAAAATCTTTTATATACCCATAACCACCAAAAATTTGAATACCATCTGTTGCAACTTCAACAGAAACTTCTGACGCATAATACTTCGCCATAGCATAAATTTTCGTTGCTTTTTCGCCTGCATTTTTAAGATCAGCCGCTTTACGAATTAAGATTTCAGCCAACTCCACCTTGGTAGCCATTTCCGCTAATTTAAAACTAATCGCTTGGAAACTAAAGATTGGTTTCCCAAACTGCTCCCGTTGTTTTGAATACGCCAAAGCCGCTTCATAAGCTCCATGCGCAATTCCTAAAGAAAGCGCCGCAATGGAAATTCGTCCACCATCCAATATTTTTAAAGCTTGAATAAATCCATCTCCAACCTTACCAAGTACTTGACTTTTATGAACACGGCAATTTTCAAAAACCATTTCAGCAGTTTCTGAAGCACGCATACCTAATTTATTTTCCTTTTTACCTCCTGCAAAACCTAGAGTTCCACGTTCAATAACAAAAGCGGTCATACCATGGCTATCCAATCGCTCACCAGTACGGGCAATTAAAACTGCCACATTTCCAGATTTGCCATGTGTAATAAAATTCTTTGTACCGTTGATAATAAAATAATCTCCATCTTCTACAGCAACGCACTCCATACGACCTGCATCACTTCCTGTATTAGGTTCTGTCAATCCCCAAGCACCAATCCATTCGCCAGTGGCTAATTTAGGTAGATATTTTTGTTTTTGTTCTTCATTGCCAAAAGTCAATATATGGTTGGTACACAATGAATTATGGGCAGCTAGTGAAAGTCCTATTGACCCGCAAACTTTAGCGATTTCATCAATAATAGTTACATATTCTTGATATCCTAGTCCTGAACCACCATATTGCTCTGGAACTAAAACCCCCATAAAACCAAATTCCCCCATTTTTCTGAATAAATCAACTGGAAAAAACTGACTTTCATCCCACTTCATAAATTCAGGTCGTATATACTTTTCTGCAAAGTCTCTTGCACTTTCTTTTATGATCTGTAGATTATCTAATTCTGCTGTTGTCATGCTTTGTGCTATTTCATAAATTAAAGTCTAAAGGTAATTTAATTTTTCGATATTTTTATGTGGCTGTAATTATATTTATTAAGTGTGTTATACAATGGGATATTTTGATTTTACAATTCCACTGTCACATTAAACGGAAAAGTGCCATAGCCACAGCACCATCCATAGCCTAATGGGCAATGAACAGAAAATGAGCAGCGTAGCTGCGGCACTATCCGATCTGCCTAACAAATGGTATGGATTCCCACATTTTATCACGCACTCTTTTTTTCTTTTTTAATAAATTCTCAAAAAAACAAAATTTCAAGTTAAATATAAGTTAATATTCCATATCATTTGAATACCTTTGTGCAATATCGGTTATATTTGGTACTCAATATTCTATACCTTATCATGATTGAAACACTGATTTAAACTCCTAGATGGAAGAAAAACAACAAGCAAAAGAGCAAAAACCTAAAAAATCACGCGCTCGACGTGGTTTAAAGGGATTTTTATGGACTGTTTTGAGCCTTTTGCTAGTTTTTCTGGTGATTTTATATCTGATTTTACAAAGTAATCGATTTCAAAACTGGGCCATCCCCAAAATTACAGATGCTATTTCAAATAAGATTGGTAGCCCTATTCAAATCAAGCATGTAGATATTGATATCATGCAACGAATTGTGTTGGATAGCTTTCTTGTCAAAGATCTTAATCAAGATACGCTATTTTATAGTGAGAAATTATCAATTGGCTTAAAGCATGGATTGATTAGTTTATTTTATAACTCACTTTCCGTAAATCAACTAAAAATTGATAAAGCAAAATTTCGCCTTTCTAGAGGACCTGATGATTATGACACTAGTTCGAAGAAATATTTTGCGCATGTTTTCAAGAAAAAGGACAATTCTAAGAAAAAGAAAAATGGCTTTGATTTAGATGTTAAATCGGTTTTAATTAATAATTCTAAAATTGAAAAAATAGATACACTAAAGGGTGAAATCATGCTTTGGGATATTCCTACTGCGGAAATTGCCTTAAACGGGATAAGTATAGAAAATAAAAATATTGATGTTGCTTCCTTGAATGTTGATGGTTTAGGATTTTCTTTGGAAACGTTTAATCGGGATGAGCAAAAGTATTTAGATTGGACAGATTGGGTGAATAATTTGGATTCACTTGAAGTAATTAGGTTTGAAGAAGAATCAATTCCTTATTTCTCAATCAATTTAGAACACGCAAATATAAAAAATGCCACTTTTAGTATGCATCAGCATCGACAGGAGCCTATACGGTTGAAGGCCTTAGATGAGCTCGATTATAGGCACATGGAGGTTGAGAATATTGATTTACAATTGGAACATATATTTTTTATTGATAATTCTTGTACAGGACAATTGAAATCTTTATCCTGCAAAGAAAATGCTTCTGGATTTGAATTGAAGAATCTTTGTATAGATTCTATTTCCGTTGATAGACGAAAAATGGCTTTGATTGATGTTGAATTTCAATCGGATAAAAGTTTTGTAGGGGATACACTCTATTTCTGTATAATGAATTCTAAAATCCATTTTTACATTATCATTATAATCTAGAAAATTTTCATATTCATCATAACTAAAATAGAGTGTATCCCCTACAAAACTTTTATCCGATTGAAATTCAACATCAATCAAAGCCATTTTTCGTCTATCAACGGAAATAGAAT
>CAMZLN010000046.1 GCA_947311465.1 uncultured Saprospiraceae bacterium | reverse complement strand
CTGTAACCAATCCCATATCTTGTGCATTTAGAAGAGAAAACAAACCAACTACCCCAAGTGTTAATATAACTTTTTTCATAAGTTATCCTTTTAAATAAATTTGACCAAAACCAATATTTGGTCTTCAAAACGCTAAAAAAATAGATAGCACTTTTCATAAAAATTAATTGTGATTAAAAAATAAAACACAAACATAGCAAAAAAACTGAATACATCAAAACAATAAATAATATATTAACAATAAAAAAGAATCTTACACTCAAACACAAGATACAATACCCTAAATCAATAGTCAAGCAAAAACTTAAGAAATGACAATTAATTGACAAAGAAAAGTCAATTTGAAATATTTACTTTTATTTGTAGGTGACTAAGTTTACCAAACTAAAATAAGTTTAGTAAATGAAGGAAATCAAATATAAGGATACCTCACATCCGACAAAAATAGCCCTTCGGGCGGGGCACTCCAACTGCGTGTCAATAGCGTCTGAGTATCCAAGGCTTTACGCACATCAGCCATGTCCAACTTCCCCATAGCCACATTCACACACATACCTACAATCAGGCGAATCATACCCCGTAGGAACCGATCAGAAGTCACATGAAACTCAAAACCTTCTCCATTTGGTTTTAAAATCCATTTTGCTACGGTGATATCGCAAAGCATCGTTCTGTTGTCAGCATTTGTCTTACAAAACGGGGTGAACTCCTTGTATTCCAACAGAATATCCGCTGCTTGTTGAAGTATTTTCAAGTCCATTCTATCTGCATACATGATTCGAGAATGGGTATCGTACTGAAATGGAGATTTATCAAAAAGAATGTGATAAGTATAAGAACGACTTATGGCATCAAAGCGAGCATGTGCGTCATCCGCCACTCTGTGAATAGATCTAAACGCAATATCTTTGGGAAGTAATTGATTCATTCGATACATAAAATTCTTAGGAAATTCATTAACAAAATCAAAATGCAAATAATATTTGGAAGCATGTACTCCCCGATCTGTTCGCCCACAGCCTAAGACTTCAATAGGTTGATTCAAAAGAATCGACATTTTTTCTTCTACCACTTGCTGCACAGAAATATCGTTCGGTTGAAATTGCCATCCGAAATAATTTGTTCCTTTATATGCTAGGTTGATGAAGTATCTCATATTATTCAAGACGAGAAGACTTCAAGACTTAAGACTTCAAGACACTGACAATTTAATGTCTGAAGTCCTAATGTCGTAAGTCTTGATGTCTTATGCTGTCTTATGCGACTTTAAGTTTACTCAAAGTCGATTTATCCAATTTCTCTTCCGCATATTTTTTATCAATAGTAAACGAAGTAACTTTATCTTTCACTGACGGCAATTCATACATAGCATCCGTTAGAATAGCTTCACAAATAGATCTAAGTCCACGAGCGCCCAATTCATAATTCAACGCTTTTTCAGCTATAAAATCAATCGCATCATCCGTAAAGATTAATTCAATATTTTCGAAAGCAAATAACTTTTGATATTGTTTTACCAATGCATTATTCGGTTCTGTTAAAATTCTTTTTAAAGCATTTAAATCTAACGGCTTAAGATAAGTTAAAACAGGGAGACGACCGATGATTTCAGGAATCAAACCATATTGTTTTAAATCTTTATGAATCACATATTGCAGTAAATTATCTTGATCTATCTTTTCCTTTTTATCTACATTGAATCCAATCACTTGTGAATTCATTCTATTTTTAATGATATCTTCTACCCCATCAAAAGCACCACCACAGATAAATAAAACATCTTTCGTATTGACTTGAATCATTTTTTGATCAGGATGCTTACGTCCGCCTTGTGGAGGAACATTGACAACAGTACCTTCAAGCATTTTTAACATTGCTTGTTGCACACCTTCCCCAGAAACGTCCCTTGTAATAGAAGGATTATCTCCTTTACGTGCGATTTTGTCAATTTCATCAATATAAACGATTCCCTTTTCAGCGGCTTCTACATCGTAATCACAAACTTGCAACAATCTAGACAAGATACTTTCCACGTCTTCCCCTACATAACCCGCTTCTGTAAATACAGTAGCATCGACGATTGAGAAAGGTACATCCAAGAATTTTGAAATAGTCTTAGCCAAAAGCGTTTTTCCTGTACCTGTTCGTCCTACAAACAAAATATTGGATTTTTCGATTTCTACATCATTGTCTTTTTGATGTTTCAATCTTTTATAGTGATTATAGACCGCTACGGATAGATATTTTTTCGCATCATCTTGACCAATCACATACTCATCCAAATGGGCTTTCAATTCTAAAGGGGTAAAATCATTCAAAGTCATCGACTTCGTATCTAATTCCCCTTTACTCTCAAAAAGTTCTTCTTTTATAATTGTTTCTGCCTGCTCCACACATGATTCACAGATATGTCCTTCGATACCAGCAATCAAGATCAAAACATCTGACTTATCCCTGCCACAAAATGAACACACAAAATTATTTTTCTTCTTAGCCATAATATTTTTTAATTGTTAATGGTTAATTATCAATTGTTAATTTCATTCCAATTGAAAATTATTTTCCATAATAAGGTATT
Source organism: uncultured Saprospiraceae bacterium (assembly GCA_947311465.1). Classification (GTDB taxonomy): domain Bacteria; phylum Bacteroidota; class Bacteroidia; order Chitinophagales; family Saprospiraceae; genus CAMZLN01. Next base: position 94 of record CAMZLN010000046.1, on the reverse strand, counting down.
TTTCCTATAAAACAAAATTAGGAGAAACTGGTTCTCAGTTTCTCCTAATAAAGGTATTTAATAATTGTTAATTATTAGTTGTTAATTGTTAATT